>JAUWPX010000035.1 GCA_030611395.1 Bacteroidota bacterium
CGAATCAATAGCTTTTATTATTCAAACCAGTGTTACAGTAGAATACAGGAACAACTCTGCTGAAAATATCGGTTTACTTTCTGCTACACATGATTTTGATTTTGTAAGAAACTTCAATATTGAAAAAGGTAGATATTTTTCTATGTTCGAATCAAACAATGGAAAGAACAGTGCAATTATCGGGGCTGTTCTTGCTGAGAAGCTTTTCGGGAACATTAACCCTGTTGGAAAAGAGATAACAGTAAGGGGGAGAAAACTATTGGTTGTTGGTATTTTTAAGAAAGAAGGAATGGGAGGTTTCAGCGATGAAGGTTTAGACCGTGTTTTACTTATGCCAATCAACTTTACCAGGAATATTGTAAATATCAGAAGCGATAATCTTAACCCCATGATTATTGTTAAAGCTAAACCGAATATTTCTCTTTCGCAATTGAAGGATGACCTTAGAATGATCCTGCGTGCCAGCAGAAAAATCAGGCCCCAGGATGAAGATAATTTTTCTCTTAACCAGGCAAGTGTAATCCAACAGATGTTTGAACCGGTTTTTGCCGGAATAAATATCGGAGGATGGATTATTGGTGGATTTTCTATTCTTGTTGGTGGTTTTGGGATTGCAAATATTATGTTTGTTTCGGTTAAGGAACGTACCAATATGATTGGTATTCAAAAATCTCTTGGTGCAAAGAACAATTTTATCTTACAGGAATTTCTTTATGAATCTATTTTACTTTCCATTGCCGGTGGAATATTGGGTTTGTTTCTTGTTTTTTGCGGGACACTGATTGTCAATTGGAGAATGGATGTAACAATCACCCTGACCGCCGGAAATATTATGACTGGAATTGTGATCTCCTCTGTTATTGGAGTTATATCGGGCTGGGCACCGGCATATTCTGCCTCACGACTTGATCCGGTAGAAGCCATAGGAACTACCTTTTAAAACAATCCGTACATCATTCTCCCTATCATCAAATACAGAAATAGTCCGATAATATCATTCATGGTGGTAATAAAAGGACCTGTTGCAAGTGCGGGGTCAATTTTCATTCGGTGAAGTACCAGGGGTATAAGTGTACCAAATACAGCTGCGAACAGAATAACAATCATCAGCGCAAGACTCACGGTACAGGTTAGTGCATAATCATCAGTTAAAAAATAATTGTAAGCGAAAATCAACGACCCTAAAACAGCCCCATTTATTATTGCAACTAAAAACTCTTTGAATATTTTCGCCCCGGTACTCCCCAGATCAAGCGACCGGGCTAAACCCTGAACCACAATTGCTGACGACTGGATACCTACATTCCCACCCATAGCGGCAATAAGAGGAATAAAAAATGCCATCTGGGGATTTATTTTCAGATCTCCTTCATATTGTGATATCACCAATGCACCAAGAATACCCCCTATCAGACCAATTAACAACCACGGTAAACGAGCTCTCGTTATAACAAAAACTTTATCTGAATGTTCAATATCCTCAGAGATACCGGAAGCCATTTGGTAATCCTTTTCCGCTTCGTCCCTGATAAAATCAACCACATCATCAATAGTAATACGCCCTATGAGACGTTCAATTGAATCAACCACCGGCAAGGCAACCAAATCATACTTGTCTATAATATTGGCTACTTCCTCTCCTGAAGTGTCAGTCTTTACATATATAACATCCTCATTAGTAATGTCCTTGATTTTTGTAGTGTTTTTTGTTAAAAGCATCTTCTTCAACGAAATTGTACCTTTTAACTTGTTGTTATCATCTACTACGTAAACATAATATACCTCATCAACATTCTCAGCCTGTTTACTCATCTCTTTCAGGCATTTCATAATTGTCCAGTTCTCATTTACTTTGATCAGCTCTTTTCCCATCAATCCACCGGCTGAATCTTCATCATATGAAAGCAGATCAACAATATCCCCGGCCCGCTCAACATTATCTATATGCTGAAGGACATCTTCCTTTTTTTCTTCAGACAATTCACCGATTATATCAGCTGCATCATCAGTATCCATATTATCAATAAACTGTCTGGCAATAACCTTCCCCGGAATTACTTTCAGGAACCGTTCCCTGTCATCTTCTTCAAGTTCAGCAAGGACATCAGCTGCAATTTCCCCCTCAAGCAACAAGTATAAAAACCTTGCCTCTTTAATATTTAACTCGTTATACAACTCTGCTATATCTACAGCATGAAGATCCTGTAAAAGCTCTTTTGCTTTGCTTTCATTTCCCGCCCCGACAACTTCCCTGAGCTTATCCAGGTATTCCTTTGTTAATTCAAACTGACTTACCATCTTAAAGTTTTTTATCTATTTATGAATTATTTGAAATGAAATTGGTAAGAGTGATAAACTCTTCTACACCTAATTCTTCAGGCCTCTTATTCATCAATGCCTCATCTGTCTTTTTATTAAATAAACCATTTTTTAAGGAATTACGCAAAGTTTTTCGCCTTTGATTAAAACCGGTTTTAACTACACGCCGAAACAGGTGTTCATCACATGCTAAATGATCCCTGTTATTCCTGGTTAATCTTATAACAGATGATTTAACTTTTGGAGGTGGAGAAAAGACATTTTCATTCACAGTAAACAAAATTTCGATATCATAATATGCCTGTAGTAAAACACTCAAAATTCCATATTTTTTTGTTCCCGGTCCTGACCTGATCCGCTCAGCTACCTCCTTCTGTACCATACAAACCACCTCCATTATCTGATCCTTGCTCTCAAGTACCTTAAAAAAAATCTGACTTGAAATATTGTACGGGAAATTTCCAATTAAAGAAATATTCCCGGAAAACAGATTACCCAAATTAAGTTTAAGAATGTCCTTCTCTAAAATACGCTCATTCATTTCGGGAAATTTTTCTCTTAAAATCTGTACTGCTTCATTGTCTATTTCTATAAGCCATGTTTTGTTTTTATATCTTCCGGGTAAAAATTGAGTTAATTGACCTGTTCCTGCACCTACCTCAACCAGAGATTGCACATCCTGCACCAGTAACGAATTGGCTATTTTTCGTGCAATATTATGATCAGTTAGAAAATGCTGACCCAGTCTTTTTTTTGGTTTGATATAGCTCATTTTACCTTAAATTGAAATAATTCCAAATTTCGTAAATCCATTTGCCTTTTCAAAGAAAAAAACCATTCAACCCCCAAAATATTAATTCCAATCTTCCATTCTGTTAATAACTCTTCCTTGTCTTGCCGGAGTGTTTGTTTTACATTTGCCTGACAGGTTTTTAGTACACTTTTAATACCCTATACTTTCCAATGCCAAATAACTTAGATGAAACTATTCCGGGAAAAGGAACCCAGCCGGTAAAACAAAAAATGAAACTTATCCTTGAAGATGGAACTTCACTGGAAGGAAAATCATTTGCAGCAGAAAAACCTGTATCAGGCGAAGTGGTATTTAACACTGCTATGACAGGCTACCCGGAAAGTCTGACCGACCCTTCATATAAAGGGCAGATACTTGTTTTAACCTACCCGTTGATTGGAAACTATGGTGCCCCTCCGGCTAAAATCGAAGATAATCTTCACAAATTTCATGAGTCAGGAAATATCCATATCTCCGGATTGATAGTCTCAGATTACTCTTTCGAATACAGTCACTGGAACGCTGAGGACAGTCTTGGCAACTGGCTTAGAAAAAATAATATCCCCGGAATATATGGAGTTGACACCAGGGCTCTCACAAAAAAGCTAAGAGAGAAAGGAACAATGCTGGGAAAAATTATTGTGGATGAAAATATCCCTTTTTATGATCCCAATACTAAAAACCTTGTTGAAGAAGTTTCAGTTAAGGAAAAACAAATTTACGGCACGGGGAAATATAAAATACTGCTTATTGATTGTGGCGTGAAATATAATATAATCAGATCACTGCTTGAACGAAACACCACAGTTATAAGGGTCCCCTGGGACCATGATATAAGCAAGGAGAAGTATGACGGGCTTTTTATTTCGAATGGTCCCGGAGATCCTAAACAATGCCTGGCTACTATCGAAAATATTAAAAAAGCATTCGGTGCAGAGAAACCAATATTCGGTATATGTCTTGGCAATCAACTAATGGCACTGGCATCAGGTGCTGATACCTATAAGCTTAAATATGGTCACCGTAGTCATAACCAACCGGTTATCAGAACAGGAACAAACAAAGCATATATCACTTCCCAGAATCATGGTTTCGCGGTTGATAACAAAACCCTGAACAATAACTGGGAGCCATTTTTTACAAATTTAAACGACGAAACCAACGAGGGAATGATCCATAAATCAAAACCTTTTTTTTCAACCCAGTTCCACCCGGAAGCATCAGGAGGACCAACAGATACTGCATTCCTGTTTGATAAGTTTATTGAAATGATAAGTAAGAATAATATGAGTTCTTCATAATTCATCAGAATAGTAGGATTTAACCAGGTCTCTTAGATTATATCTGAAAGCCATTATTTCACCATACGCTCCCACGGAACGGATTGCCAGCAGATCATTTCGTTTTGTTTCCGGTAGTTCAATGTACTTGCCAAAACAGTCGGATGATTCACAAATTGGACCAACGACATCATACCGGTCAGACTTCCCATACGATGTCAGATTTTCAATGCGGTGATATGCCTGATACAATGCCGGCCGCAAAAGTTCTGTCATTCCTGCATCCACAATTGCAAATTTTGTTTTGACACCATTTTTAATGTACAAAACCCGGGTGATCAGACTACCGCATTGGGCGATTATGGATCTCCCCAACTCAAAATGAACCTTTTGTTTTGGCCTAAGCTCCAGCAGATTATTAAAAAGCCCGAAATATTCTGCAAAATCAGGAATAGTATTTTTGTCAGGATCTTCATAATTAATTCCCAAGCCACCCCCGACGTTTATGTGATCGACAATAATCTGATATTTAATAAATCTCTCCTGAATTTGGTTGACACTCATACATAAACTCTTGAAGGATTTTAAATCAATTATCTGGGAGCCTATGTGAAAATGCAAACCAATTAGTTTAACATTTTCTAAATTTTTGAGTAGACTTAAAATATTATCCAGTTCCCATTGGGAAATCCCAAATTTATTTTCTTCGATTCCCGTTGTAATGTAATGATGAGTGGCGGGGTTTATATTTGGGTTGATACGTAGGGCAATAGGTGCGATTTTGCCTTTCTTCCCTGCAAACTCATTAATAACTTCTAATTCCGGCTTTGATTCACAGTTAAAACAAAAGATATTATGATCCAGCGCAAAGTTAATTTCCCAATCCGATTTTCCAACTCCTGCAAAAACAGTACATTCAGGATCAAAACCGATATTCATAACCTTAGCAATCTCGTTCCCGCTAACACAATCAACCCCGAAGCCATAATCCCTGATTATCTTTAGAATCTTATCATTAGCATTGGCTTTCACTGCATAATGAATTTGGTAACCGTACTTTCCCGCCTCTTCTGAAACACACTGAAGTGTTTTTTCCAATATTGAGACGTCATAATAATAAAATGGAGTTGGTAATTTCCTGAATTTATGTATTGCTGATTCCTTAAACATTATCATGAACGTAACAAGTTAGTTTTCGAAGAATATTAATTGATTTATTTGCAATTAAACAGGTGATCATTTAAAGTCTGTAAAGCTTGTTTTTTATGTTTGGTATTGATAAGAACTGAAATATTATACCAGCTTCCTCCATACGAAATCATGCGAATAGGTATTTCTTTCAGAGCATTTAAAATTCTAAGAGTATATCCTTTCCTTTCAGCAAAAAAATCACCCACTACACAAATAATAGATTGTCCTTTTTCTATTTCGACAATCCCGAATTTTCTGAGTTCATTTTCAATTTCTTTCAAATACATTGGATTATCGACTGTTAAGGACACAGCTACTTCAGAAGTAGTGATCATATCAATTGAAGTCTTATAGATTTCGAATATCTCAAATACTCTTTTTAAAAAACCATAAGCCAGCAGCATCCGTGTGGATTTTATTTTGATGACAATTATCCCATCTTTAGCTGCAATTGCCTTAATACCTTGTTCAGAATATTTATCAGTAATTAAAGTTCCCGGATCATCCGGATTAAGGGTGTTTTTTAATCGGACAGGGATATTTTTTTCCTTGCAAGGGAAAATACTTGTCGGATGAAGGATTTTTGCACCGAAATACGCCAGTTCTGCCGCTTCATCAAACGATAACTCATGGATAACCCGTGTATTATCGACATATCTTGGATCGTTATTACGAAATCCGTTGATATCTGTCCAGATTTGTACTTCCTCCGCGTTAACAACTGAACCAATAATTGAAGCTGTATAATCGCTGCCACCTCGTTTTAAATTGTCAACCTCCCCATAAACGTTTCGGCAGATATATCCCTGAGTAATAAAAAATTTTGCTCCTTTCACTTTCTCCAGTTCCCTTTCAAGGTTTTCCCTGATATAAAAATAATCCGGTTCCCCATCTTTGTCTATTCGCATAAAATTCAAAGCTGAAATCAGAACTGAATCAATTTTTTGTTCATTAAGTAAATAATGAAATAATGCTGTAGAGATTAGCTCACCCTGGGCAAGAATTGCTTTTTCCTGCAATTTTGTAAATATCTTAAAGGTGAAACTCATGATATAAGCAAAATGAGAGTCAACCATTTCAGTAGCTTTTTTTTTCCATTCATCGGAAACATAAAGCTCATCAATTATCCTGTAATATTTCTTTTTAGAAGCATTGATAACACCTGTAGCATTCTTTTTTTTGTTTTGATAAAGAAATTCAATTATTTCAACTAAGGTATCAGTCATTCCAGCCATTGCTGATAATACGACCAATTTTGATTCCTCATCGGCAACCAGATTAACTAATGCTTTGAACCGATCGGATGTTCCAACCGAGGTTCCTCCAAATTTCAGAATTTTCATTGTTGAGTTATCTTTAGTAGTTGTCTAAAATGCATAATCATTCCCGGATCTGTCCTTTACCATAAATAATATTTTTTGTTGTTGTCAGCTCCTTTAGCCCCATCGGTCCGCGGGCATGTAATTTTTGAGTGTTTCTGTAATTCATACTAAAAGCTTTTCTGTCTTTACCAGGTATATCTCCGCAGCTTTCTGTATTGAAAGGGATCTTTGTTCAAGTTTTTCCCTGATCTTGTCATTACACAGGTTACCCATACTTCCCTCATGGGTGTGATGGAGTTTTGTATCCGGAATAAAAGTACCATTTTCAATTTTTTCCGCAATCTGCCGGTAGGCCTCCCTGAAAGGTATTCCCCTGATCACCAGCTTATTTACCTCTTCAACACTAAACATATAGCGATACTTTTCCTGGTTAAGGTCTGGGGGAATAACCTGAATCTCCGGCAGTGCATGTATCATGATCTCAAGACAACCGGAAAGCTCCTCAAAACAATTCAGGTAGTCTTCCTTTATCAGTTGAAAATCCCTGTGATATCCCGATGGCAGGTTTGTTATTATCTGGGAAATTGCTACAGGCAGTGCCTGCAACTTGTTGCATTTTCCACGTACCAGTTCAAACAGGTCGGGATTTTTCTTGTGGGGCATAATGCTTGATCCTGTAGTCATGTTATCCGGGAATTTGATAAATCCCATATCCTCACCCAGATATAAGCAAATATCGGTAGCCAATCTGGAGAGGGTCGAGGCAAGTGATGCCACAGCCTGTGCCGCAATCTTTTCCATTTTTCCACGTGTATTCATGGTATGCATCGAATTATAGCGAAGATCCCCGAAACCAAGCAGCCCGGATGTAAAGCTTCTGTCAATAGGAAATGAGGTGCCAAAACCGGCTGCAGAACCTAACGGACATTGATTTGAAATACGAAATGCAGCATCAAGCAGTATTAAATCATCAGCCATACTTTCAGCAAAACAGGCAAACCATAGTCCGAAAGAGGCAGGCATTGCCACCTGGAAATGTGTGTATCCCGGCAAAATTGTCTTTCGATGTTGCTCGCTCAGCAGTAGCAGCTCTTCAGAAAGTTTAACAGCCAGATGGGCAAGGTCTGCTATTTTATCTCTTGTAAAAAGATGGATATCCAGCAGAACCTGGTCATTTCTTGATCTTGCAGTATGAATTTTTTTTCCCGTATCCCCTAACCTTGCTGTCAGCATCTTCTCAACCTGGCTATGAATATCCTCCACGCCCTGTTCTATAATAAGCTCTCCGGTAATGGATTGCCGGTATAGTTCCTGCAAAGATATTTTCAGTTCCTCACCCTCTAACGGGCTTAACAAACCAATTTTCTCAAGCATTGCAGCATGAGCCAGGCTTCCGAGAATATCGTAAGGGGCAAGCAACAGATCCAGTTCACGGTCTTTACCAACCGTAAATTCTTCCATCCGTTTATCTGCCGGTTTTCCTTTATCCCATAACTTCATGATAAAATCAGATTTTTTATAAGTGACACATAAGTATCTATACCTTTGTTTATCTCTTCGACAAGAATATATTCTCCGGCGGTATGTGAGCGGAGTGGATTTCCAGGACCGATTTTCACAGTTGGGAAATTCATTAGTGACTGGTCGGAAAGTGTATCGGAACCGAAACATTCAATACCCAGTTCCAGGGCACGGAGCACCACAGGATGATCTGCCGGTGCGGATGAGGAATTCAGCCTGAATGAGCGGCATTGAATATTTGAAGAGAGGTGTTCCTTTATGCACTGAAAAATTTCTTCATTAGAATACCGGTCATTACTGCGTACATCCAGAACGAAGGAGCAGTTTCCCGGAACAACATTATGAGCCTGTCCTGCTTCGATTTTAGTTACCTGCATCTTTACCTCTCCCAGCAGTGAAGACTTTTTGGGAAACCGGTAGTTTCTTATCCATTCAATGTCTTTCATCGCTTTATATATAGCATTGATACCACCATTTCGTGCAGCATGAAAACTTTTGCCTTCTGCCAAACAATCGATAACCATCAGTCCTTTTTCAGCAATGGCCATTTTTATATCTGTAGGTTCACCAACAATCCCCATGTGTACCGGAGAGATTTCCGGCAATAACAGTTCTATTCCGTTCTTCCCGGAGATCTCCTCCTCAGCGGAAACAGCAAAAACAAGATTG
>JAUWPX010000049.1 GCA_030611395.1 Bacteroidota bacterium
TATCCAAATTACAAAGTGATATTAGGAATACTGAAGCCGAAACTCTTAATTTCCTTTATCGACAAATTGACGCCGGGTCTTTTAAATTTAATAGCCTGATCCCAACGATAATTACTAATTCGAACTATATTATGAGAGGGAACGAATACAAGGCCGAGGTATTTATTGCTGCAACAGATACAACTCAACAACCTGAAGTTTTAGTTGGTAAATATGAAACTATTGTTGGTGCCAATGGAATTGAGGAATATCGTATGATTGGTAGTGATTATGAAACATTAACTGTTGATGAACGCGGACGTGGAATATACAAGAGAAAACCTACTGTTCTTGGTGAAAAAACCTGGGGTGGACTAATTAGAATGAGAGCCCCTGATGGAAATATAATTAGTTATCCTTTCGAAGAACAATATACAGTGGCACCACCAAATGTAGTAGTTTCTCCCACTGCTATGAATGTTTTCTATGTTGGTTTGGATAATCCTATTGATATTTCCGTTTCCGGAGGAAAAAATGTAACTGCCACTATGACAAACGGCACAATAAAAAAGGGACGCTACAAGGATTTTCGTGGTTCATTTATTGCAAATCCAAGAACTCCGGGGACCATTGCCAATGTTACAGTTACAGCTGAGGTTAATGGTGTAAGGCGTTCATTTCCTCCCATTGAATTCAGAGTGCAAATAGTACCTCCTCCTGTGGCAAAAATTGATGGAAAAAGCAGCGGGTCAATTCCAAGAGCAAGACTTTTGGCCCAGGCTTTAATTTATGCTGAATTGGAAGATTTTCTGTTCGATATACATTGGGATGTAACCGCCTTTTCAGTTGAAATAACTGAACGTGGGTTTACTTCTTTCTTACCATCAACCAGCTACAGAATTACAGAATCCCAGAAAAATTTAATGCGCAAATTAAAGAGAAATGATCGTGTTGCATTTACCGATATTAAAGCAGTTGGACCCGATGGTCGTCAAATATCACTTCCTGCAATTCTTCTGAAAATTGAATAACAATAAACTTATTTTCAATATGAAAAAACATAGAAAAATAATTTTCGAAATACTTTTCCTTGCTATACTAGTCGCTCCTGCTCTGAAACTCTCAGCTCAGGAATCCCCTGCATGGGTAAAAGGCTTATATAATAAAGATATTAGGGATAAATCACCAATTCCTTACTCTCACCTGCGTGAAGCAGATGTTATGTGGTCAAAAAAAGTATGGAGGGAGATCGACCTTAGAAAAAAAATGAATCAGCCTTTGTACTTCCCTACTACACCAATTGGTGATCGTGCAAGTCTTATACATATAATTCTAGCTGAAATTAAGTCTGGTAATGTTAATGCTTACGATGCCGTTATAGGTGGTGATGATATGACTGTTAAGATCACTCAGGCTGATATTGACAGGAATATGGGAGCTAAAACTGACTCATCAGCAAGGATCCAGACAGCCCCCGGTGTATTTAAAGATACCATAATTGTTAATGAACCAAATCCTGACGAGATTAAGCAAATACAGGTTCAGGAAGAGTGGTTCTTTGATAAAAAACACTCCCGTATGGATGTCCGGATCCTTGGATTAATGCCTATCCGGCATTATTATAATACTGAAGTTGGTGAATATCAAAGAGCAAAAATATGCTGGATTTATTATCCTGATTTCAGAAATACCTTTGCAAATCATGAAATTTATAATCCTGATAATGACGCTCATCGTATTTCTTTTGACGATTTTTTTATGCAAAGAAGATTCACCAGCACAATCATTGCAGAATCAAATGTTTACAATAACCGTCAAATAAATCAGTATGAAACCGGGAAAGAGGCGCTGATTGAAGCAGAACGTATTAAAGAATATATATTCAACTTTGAACATGATCTCTGGGAATACTAAACTTTTTATATATACTCGTCCCCTTTGCTTAGCTTTATGTCATTTACAAATTGCTTGATCTTCTGTTCGTCATTTTTCCTGCAGACAAGAAGTATATCATCTGTATCAATAATAATATAATCTTCCAAACCCTGCAATACAACAAGCTTATCGTCCGATACTCTCACAATAGACCCCTTTACATCATAATCGAAAATGTTTTTCCCGGTTATTGTATTTTTATTCTTGTCCTTTTTTAATTTTTCGTATAACGAACCCCAGGTACCAAGATCTGACCAGCCAAAATCAGAACACAATACATATACATTATCTGCTTTTTCCATTATGCCATAATCAATGGAAATGTTTTTGCATTTTGAATATGTTTTAAGAATAAAATCGGTTTCATTATCAGTATTATATAATTTTATTCCTTCCCTGAATATACTATCAACTTCAGATAAGTGCTTTTCAAATGCATTCATTATTGATTTGAGCGACCAGATAAATATTCCGGAGTTCCAAAAAAACTCACCACTTTCATGAAAAACCTTAGCCAATTCATAATCAGGCTTTTCAGTAAATGTTTTAACCTTATTAAGATTGTTACTTGTGCCTGCAACTTCCCCGCTTGAAATCTGAATATATCCGTAACCTGTTTCGGGTCTGTCAGGTTTTATTCCAAGTGTTAATAATGCATCCCGGTTCAAAACAAATTTAAAACCCTCTTGTATCTTGTCTTTGAACTGTTCTTCATTAATTATAAAATGGTCAGAAGGTGCAACAACAATACAGGCATCAGGGTTTATTTTGTTTATCTTATAATTTGCATAAGCAATGCAGGGAGCAGTGTTTTTCCTCAACGGTTCAAGCAGAATATTGGATGGCTTTATCCCGGGAAGCTGCTCCAGAACAATGTCCTTATAGTCAGCATTAGTTACAATCAGAATATTTTCTTCGGGACAAATATCAGCAAACCTGTCAAATGTCTGTTGAAAAAGTGTCTTTCCTATTCCCAGAATATCAAGGAATTGTTTGGGTTTCTGTGTGCGACTATAAGGCCAGAACCTGCTTCCTATACCTCCAGCCATAATCACACAATAATTGTTCTTATCCATAGCTTTCATTTTTTTCAGTTTCAATTTACTAAAACTTTTCTATTAAATAAAATGTTTTATAAAATAGTGTCATTAAAAGATATCCTCTGATTATCTTCCGGTAAATCAATAATATTTATGATATTTGTATTCTTATTAGTTAGTTGAGTAAGGTGAGTAGTTGAGTAAGGTGAGTATGGAAGAAAGAAGTCATTTTATCATTTATTTAATATGCAGTTTTTTTACAACTTTGGAAAATATGTTATCCTCCTTACAAAGGTTTTTTCAAAGCCTGAAAAGAGTAAAATATACTATAAACAAACTCTTAAAGAGCTTATTAATCTGGGTGTCAACTCTATTGGTATTGTTATTGTTATATCCGCCTTTACCGGTGCAGTAATAACTTTGCAAACAGCTTATAATACCGAAAATCCTTTTTACCCAAGGTACCTGATAGGACTGATGGCACGCGATACTATTATCCTGGAGTTTTCTTCAACTATGGTTGGATTAATCCTTGCAGGAAAAATTGGATCTAATATAGCCTCAGAGATAGGGACTATGAGGATAACTGAGCAAATTGACGCTCTCGAAATTATGGGAGTGAACTCCGCAAGCTACCTCATCCTGCCTAAGATAATTGCATCTGTTCTTTTTAATCCCCTGCTTACCATGATAAGTATAGCTGTTGGGGTATTCGGTGGCTGGATTGCCGGAACAGTAACAGGTGTTGTATCATCCGAAGATTATATATATGGTATTCAGTTTGCATTTATCCCATTTTATGTAACATACGCTCTTATTAAAACTGTGTTCTACGCATTTGTTATTACATCCGTCTCTTCATACTGCGGATATTTTGTCAGGGGTGGAGCACTGGAAGTGGGACGTTCCAGCACAAAGGCAGTTGTTTACAGCTGTATCTTAATACTACTTTGCGATGTAATCCTAACACAACTGATATTATCATGATAAAAGTAGATCATATATGGAAATCTTTTAACCGTCAAACTGTTCTTAAAGATATCAGTGTTGAATTTGAAAAGGGAAAAAATAATCTTATCATCGGTCAGAGTGGTTCAGGGAAAACAGTTCTTCTAAAGTCAATAGTTGGTCTGCTTGATATTGATAAGGGTGAGGTTAAATATGACGATGTTGTTTACAGCAAACTTAATTTTAAGAAAAAGAAAGAAATTAGAAAAAAAATTGGGATGCTATTCCAGGGAAGTGCCCTTTTCGACTCCTCAACCGTTGAGGAAAATGTTATCTACCCTCTTAATATGTTCACAAATATGAGCTATGAAGAAAAAAGGGAACGTGCAAATTTTTGCCTGAACAGGGTTAATATTTTAAATGCCAATCAACTATATCCCTCTGAAATTAGTGGGGGAATGCAAAAACGTGTTGCTATCGCCAGGGCAATAGCTCTGAATCCGGAATACCTTTTCTGTGATGAGCCTGATTCGGGACTGGACCCTATTACAACCCTGAGAATAAACAACCTGATTAAAGAAATTACTGAAGAGTTTAATACAATTACTATTGTAAATACCCACGATATGAATTCGGTAATGGAGTTTGGCGAAAAGATTATTTTTATCCATATGGGACAAAAGTGGTGGGAAGGCACAAATAAAGATATCCTTCATACAGAAAACGAAAAATTAAACGATTTTGTTTTTGCAAACCATATGGCAAAACGTCTGAAACAAATAAAATAAATATAACTTTTTTACGATATTATTAATCTTCATTTTTATCACACTTTAACAACATATATTTTATGAAAAAGAAAAATTCCGGTTTCAACACAAAACTTGTACACTTAGGAGAACTTGAAAACTCAATGGGTAGCGTAACTGTTCCTATTTTTCAAACATCCACTTTTTCTTTTAAAAACGCACAACACGGAGCTGATTGCTTTTCAGGTAAAGACAACGGATATATTTATACCCGGCTCGGGAACCCAACCATAAATGCTCTGGAAGAAACAATAGCTGAACTTGAAAATGGATTCGGAGGAATTGCAACCAGCTCGGGAATGGGCGCTGTTAATTCAATTTATCTGGCTTTTCTCGAACAAGGTGCACATCTGGTAAGTACTGCTTCAGTATATGGACCCTCACGTAATGTAATCGAAAAACACTACAGCCGCTTTGGCGTTGAAGCTTCTTTTGTGGATACCGCCAATCCTGCTAATGTAAAAAAATCGATTAAGCCTAACACAAAAATGATCCTGGTAGAAACTCCTTCTAACCCTACCATGCAACTAACCGATATCCGTGAAATTGCAGAAATCGCACACAAACATGGAATTCCCCTTGTTGTAGATAATACCTTTTCAAGTCCCTATCTCCAAAATCCTCTCGACCTGGGCGCTGATGTTGTGTTCCACTCCATTACAAAATTTATTAACGGCCATGCTGATGTTGTTGGTGGCATTATTGTAGCAAAAGAGGAAAAACTTTATAAACAGATCAGAGACATTATGGTAAATTTTGGTTGCAATATGGACCCACACCAGGCTTACCTTGTTCACCGGGGTGTTAAAACCCTTTCAATCCGTATCGAAAAAGGCCAGGAAAATGCCGCAAAAATCGCACAATGGCTCGAGGAACACCCTATTGTTAAATGGGTGAAATATCCGGGATTGAAATCTCACCCACAGCATGAACTTGCTAAAAAGCAAATGAGAGGATTCGGCACTATGATAAGCTTTGAATTAAAGGGTGGCCTTGATGCTGGAAAAATTCTTATGGATAATGTAGAGCTGGCAATTCTTGCAGTCTCTCTTGGTGGGATTGAAACACTTATCCAGCATCCTGCTTCAATGACCCATTCAGGTATAAACAAAGAAGAGAAACTGAAAGCCGGGATTACAGACGGACTGGTACGTTTATCAATTGGTATTGAGAATGTAGAAGATCTGATTGACGATCTTTCCCAGGCATTAAACAAGATATCCTGATCAAAAGAAAATCAATCCTATAAATCCTACGATTAATCCAACCAGAATATTTATTAGCTTCATATAAATAAATCCTTTTTTTGATTCAGCCAGTAAAGGGATCGCCCCGTGGCCGTCCTGAACAATTGAGCTTGCTATTAATATGCTAAAAGGAATTGTGCCATTTATAAAAAGTGTGATAAAAATCAGATGCGGACCAGACTCGGGAATTATGCCTATTAATACGGCAAAAATCAGAATTATATATTGATTATCCTGTATCCAGCTACCAATATCCAGGAATCCCTCTAAAAAATGAATACATATAAAAGTTCCAAAGGTCCAAAGAAATATACGTGGTAAATGTTTCTTTATCACATGCCCCCAAAGATGATCTTTAAGGAAATGGTCAGGAACAGTTGCTGCGATAAACAATGTAATTAACCCTCCTGCAAGAAATGTGATCCGCTTCCAATCCCATTCTTCAGGACCCAATTCTCCCGCTACAAGAAGAATTATAAAAAGTAAAAATCCGGTAATAAGTAATGCCCGCTCAAAACTTATGTTTTTTATTTGCCTGATTAAATCTTTCCCGGGAAAACAATTGCATATTATTTCTTCTTCATGTACTTCAAACCCATACGATCTGTCACTATCCTGATCTTTTTGTTTCGAGACTAACAAAATAAAAAATCCTGTAAAAAGAGCAATAGCAAAAACAATAACAGTTAATATCAATGCCTTTCCAGGCATCATGGCAAACATTACAAATGCTTCATCCCCAAAAGTTGCTATCATTGCAGCTACCAGGGCTGCAAAGCTTACAATACGGTGAGTATATAAAGATACAACCGTGAATGCGCCAAGGCAACCGGGAATAACTCCAAGAAATGCTGCCAGAATAATCTGTAACCATCCCTTCTGCTGTAGTTTGCGATTCCAGATACCCTGTGTTTGCACATTGATATAATCAATAATAAGCATCATCATCAACACAAAACCGGTGATCATTAATGCATGCTTAAAAATATGTGTAAACGATTGTAAATCCATATTATCAATATTACACTAAAATTCAAAGTGCCTAAAATGCCTAAAGTTTGGAGTGCCTAAAGCTTTAAGATTAATAGTGCTTTGAACCTTGAACTCTTCAACCTCAAACCTCAAACCTCTCCAATTCCCCATTCTTATATGCTTCAAATGCTTCTTTGACAGTCATCTGGCCTGCCCCAATAAAAATCTTCATGTCTGACTTTTCTAAAACTGTTGCGGCATTACCTCCGGGACCATTACCTGTGATTAAAACCTCAGGATTAAGTTCAAATAATCTTTGTGCTGTTCGTGGTCCGGCTCCGTGAGCCTCATTTGCTACATCCCTGTTATCGGTAAATGTAAATTCATCATTTTCTTCATTATACATCAGAATAAATTCTGTTCTCCCAAAACGGGGATCCATCATAGAATCCCACTCTGTTCCTTTTGCTGTAAATACAATTTTCATTTTTTTTATTGTTTTTTAAGTTTAAGTTAATTATTCGGACTAAGTTCAGAATGACTAACAAAAGGTCAGCGATATTCAGGCATTGACTATTTTGCCAACTGCCAACTGCTATAAACTGATTATTTACCAATGTTGTTATTCATAGTTCCTATTTGTTGTCTGATAAAATACACCCCTCTCCTGTTGAACAGTTTTTATCTTTTTATCTGCTTCTAACACGTCAAGATATTTATTTATTTCATTTATATGTAATCCCAGAATTTTAACCAGGTCATCAATAGTACATGGCCTTCTGAATATTGTCTCCAAAATAGCAGATTCAATATCATCACGGAAAGATTTTATCTCTTTTCGCGATGGGGCCGCAGCAATAATTTCAATGTTATCAAGTCCCCAGAAATCTGCTATTTGTTCCAGCTCCTCTTTACCGGCAGCTTTAAGACCTGGGATAACCCCGGGTCTGTCAAGAGTGTTTAACTGAATGCTGTTCGGCTGAATTTTAATAAATGCTTCTTTCAATAATTCTAAATCCTGCTTACTGTCATTATATCCCGGAATAATCAGAACCTCCAGCCAAATTTTACCTTTGTAATCTTTTCTGAATTCAATAAGACCATTTATATAATCTTCAATATTCAGCGAATGAAAAGGTCTGTTAATTTTTCTGAAAGAGAGGTCTGAAGCAACATCTAACGATGGTAGTACAAGATCAGCATCCAGTATCTCCTCTCTTACTTGTTTATTATTAAGTAATGTTCCGTTTGTCAGAACGGCAACAGGAATATCAGGATAATTCCGTTTAATAAATTTCAATATATCGCCAATACGTGAATTAAGAGTAGGTTCTCCCGAACCTGAAAAAGTAATATAATCAAGTTCAGGCTTATCACCCATAAATCGTTTCAATTCCTGAATTACTTCGTTATATGGAACATACTCATCTCTTTCTGTTGTTAAGTTA
>JAUWPX010000326.1 GCA_030611395.1 Bacteroidota bacterium
TGGGGTTATGCTTCAGTTTTCCGGTTATTCAAATCCCATCAATTCCGCACTACAAGATGCTTCAGCAAAGATAGCAAGTTTTAGTGTCCGCAACTCATCCATCTGCCACCTGCATGCAAGGTCGTATGATCTCTGTACGATATTGTATGGTAACAACAAGGCTCCGGTAAACCTTCAGATTAAAGCCAACGGATCACTGTTGAAGTCTGATACTCTTAAAGCAGTATCGTCCGGTTATATATCAAAAAGTTACAGGTTTGATTCACCTGAAAACCTGGAGCTTATTTTCGGAGGAACTGCCGGTCCTGATCTGTATGGCATCGCACTGGATGGTAGTTATGGTGTGGCAATGGATAATATTCCCTTACGGGGAAGTGCCGGTCTGGAATTTACCAAAACCGATTGTGTTATGTTAAGAGATATGTATAACGATTTGAATGTTAGCCTGGTATTATTGCAATTTGGGGTTAATGTTGCTCCAAATATAGTAGAGAGTTATTCATACTATGAACATGCATTTTACCGGCAATTGAAATTGCTTAAGCAGATAAAACCTGATCTGAGTATAATTGTGATGGGCATCTCTGATATGGCAAGAAAAAAGGGAACCCAGGTAGTTTCTTATCCAAATCTTGAAAAAATTCGTGATGCACAAAAAAGTGCGGCTTTCAAAGCGGGTTGTGCTTTCTGGGATTGTTACGAAGCAATGGGAGGGGAGGGTGCGATGTCCGGCTGGGTGTTTAGTGATCCGCCCCTGGCGAGGAAAGATTTTGTCCATCTTACATATACCGGCTCAAATAAATTAGCGGAAATGTTTCTAAATTCACTAATGAATGATTTCAGAAAATATGAGCAAAAGCACTTTTCAGAGGGGACTTAACTTTTATCTTTTGTCTTAACTTTATATGGACTACCTGGAGCAATTATTAAAATATTCCGCTGAAGCGCCTCTTCTGTTCACCCAGATGCGGTTCTGGATTTTTTTCGCCGTGCTGCTCCTGGGTTATTCTGTTCTTTACCGGCCAAATATCTGGAGAAGCACATACCTCCTGGTATTAAGCCTGTTCTTTTACTATAAATCAGGCGGATACTTTTTTTCATTACTGATCTTATCTACTGTAACAGATTATACACTGGGCAATTTGATATACAGATCAAGATCCGGTGGGTTAAGAAAAATTTATGTTTTCTGCAGTCTCCTGGTTAACCTTGGCGTGCTTGCCTATTTTAAGTATGCCTATTTTTTTACAGATGTTCTGAATTCTATTTTTCAGACCGATATACAGGTTGTAAATATATTGGCTGTATGGACCAACAACCTTTCGGGTAGTCATTTTGATATTTCGAACATCATCCTGCCGGTTGGAATATCATTCTATACATTTCAAACAATTAGCTACATAATGGATGTGTACCGGGGGAAGGTAAAACCTGTAAAGAATATCATTGATTTTGGTTTTTACGTTTCATTTTTCCCCCAGCTTGTTGCCGGTCCTATTGTACGGGCTGCTGAATTTGTCCCCCAGATATACAGGAAATATAAGCTTACTATTCAGGAGATGAGTCATGCTGTGTTCCTAATCCTCAGCGGACTGGTAAAAAAGATGCTTATTTCCGATTATATCTCAATAAATTTTGTTGACAGGATATTTGATTCTCCCGCTGCTTATTCCGGGTTTGAGAACCTAATGGGAATATATGGCTACTCTCTGCAGATATATTGTGATTTTTCGGGCTATACTGACATTGCCATAGGTGTAGGTCTGCTTCTGGGATTCAGGTTACCTGTAAACTTCAATTCGCCATACAAGGCATCAAATATCTCCGGCTTCTGGAAAAGATGGCATATCTCATTATCCTCCTGGCTTAGAGATTATCTGTATATCCCGCTGGGAGGAAACCGTAAAGGGAAAACCAGGATGCACTTGAATATTCTTGTTGTTATGTTATTGGGAGGATTATGGCATGGGGCAAGCATGAGATTTGTTATTTGGGGCGGACTGCATGGTATCGGACTTGTTTTTCATAAAATCTGGCAAAAAATAATTCCACACAGTAAGAGGCCTTCCCGCCTGCAACGGTTTATCTCAATTATTATAACATTCCATTTTGTAACATTCCTATGGATCTTTTTCAGGGCTGAGGATATGTTCAGGGTAAATCAGATGCTTCATCAGATAGCATTTAACTTCAGATTATCACTTGTCCCCGAAATGTTTTCCTCATATGCCCTGATCTTTGGTATTATTATCACCGGTTTTGTTTTGCACTGGCTCCCTTCACGTGTCAAAGAGACTTACCGTGGGTGGTTTATAAAAATGCCGGTTTACCTGAAGATATTGATTGTTGTAATCGTGGTACTGATCATCTTCCAGGCAAAATCCTCAGTTATCCAGCCATTTATTTATTTCCAATTCTAATAATTTTTCTCGCAATTGTGCGAAGACGCAAAGTTTTTTCTGTTTTACAACAGTTTGTTTAAAAGAAATAACGGTATAGTATATATAGAATACCGGAATTTAATACATTTAAACAGATGCTAATTTTTAAATCACTTTTAATATGGAATATATCAATATTAATAATCAGAAGATTGCCTATTCTGATAACAAAGCAGATGGTCAAC
>JAUWPX010000336.1 GCA_030611395.1 Bacteroidota bacterium
AATTTACATAGCATGGAACAAACCCAAAACTGGTTTGAAATGCAGGCCAGCATTTATTGGCAAAAACTCCATATTCGGATGTCCCCAGGTTCTCTTTAAAAAAACTTGTAAGAGCTACTTCGTATTGCGCCAGTTTTGGAAGTATCCCGGGATACTTATTACCTGAGCCAAGTTCCTTTTCCATATCTTTCAACACCCCGGGCACTTCAGGATTATTTTTTGCTTTGTTGAACAGCTCGTACAAATCCAGCTCACTGTTTTCCATAACCTCCACACCCATATCCATCAGGGGTTTAACCGGAGCATATAGTGTATTAAAATCAAATGGTCTTGGTCCGAATGTAAAAATCTTCAGTTTTCTTATTCCAAGGATTATTCTTGCAACCGGAATAAACTCTCCTATCATTTCTGCAATTTCTTCAGGTCTCCCAACCGGATATTCGGGCATATATGGTTTTATGCTTCTCAGTCCCGCATTATAAGAAGCACTCAGCAGTCCACAAAACGCATCTCCTCTGCCACCATAGAGATTTTTCCCTGTTTCTTCAGCCGCTGCAACAAACATAACCGGACCGTTAAATTTCTGTGCAAGTTTTGAGAGAGGTCCTTCAGGTCCGAAATTACCAAGATAAACAACCAGAGCGTTAACCTTGTTCTTCTCCAGTTCAAGAAGGGCAGCTGGTATATCATTTTCATTTTCAACAATCTTATTGATCTCTGTTACAGGCACTTTCTTTTCACCACAGGCTTTAACAACATTTTTCCTTCTCTTTTCTGATAGTTCAATTGGGAAACAATCACGGCTCACGGCTACTATTCCGGTTTTTACTTCAGGTATGTTTTTCATATTTTAATTTTCTGGTTGTTTATGTCAAAAATAGTTAATTACCTGAATAAAAAATCATCATTAATTACTAAATTCGAACACTCTATTCTGAAATATAATAATATATAACCGGTTTGATATCCCATTGCTTAAAATATTGCCTCTTTCTGTTTGTCTGTTTCCATTCTGGTGCTACAACCGCCCAGACGCAAACCATTTCTGATTCAACCATATATAGTTGGAAAAAGCATTTTGATCTGTCATACGGACCTGATTACAACCTGATAAATGGCATTAAATACCTCTATTTGTATTCAAATATAAATGGACATCCATTTTTCGGAGAAAACCAATTCTATACAGGCTCCCTGGTTATAACCGACAGGGAATATCAGGATGTATATCTTAAGTATGATTTATATAATCAGAACATAATTTTACAATACAGTCCTTTTTCCGGGGGGACAGATCAAATCCTCTTAAAAATTGAATTTATCCATGAATTTAAAATAGATGGCAAACTTTTTCGCAAATATTCCTTTTCCGAAACCGGTACAAGGTTCTATCAGGTTGTAACATCAGGCAAAATATATTGTCTGTATTACTGGGAAAAAGAACTGAATTACTCAACTTTAAGTTTGTACAATTTTAACCTTCAAAAAAAGGTTTCTTATATAGTAAGAAACGGCAAACCGTATCGTTTTAAGAGTAAAAAACAATTCCGGAGACTGTTTCCTGTACAACACCAAAAAGAAATAAAACAGTTTATCAGGAAAAATAAAATCAGACTGAAAAAAGAGTCTGATAGCAACATGAGGCGTTTGCTTGAATTTTGCAATCAATTAACTGAAACCATGTAATGTATAGAATTACATTCATATTATTGTTTTTCTCCTTTTACTTTTCCCATCAGGCTTTGGGCGATGATATCATTTTTTCAGGGGAGTATCAGAATATTCCTTTTGACCGGTTTATTCGCGATGTGGAGAGAAAAAAAGATGTGCATTTCTTTTACCGGCAGGAATGGATTTCCGGAATTACTATTACAGCAAAGGGGGATAGTTTATCCCTTACCGGTGTATTGCAGAGTAATCTTGCAGGAACCGGATTGAACTTTTATATAGATAATATAAGAAATGTTTTTTTAACTCCGGTGGACCTTGTTACAATTCTGCCTGAGAATCCCGACTATGAACAACACGATGGAGACATCAATTCTCGTGGTGATTATGGAACTATCGACGTCCGTCAAAAATATTTTAAAGGAGAAAAAGCAAGTATAATTGAGACTATTATTATTGGTACTGATGATAAAAACAGATCTGGTAATCAGGTAATAATTAACGGTAAAATCCGGAACAAAGAAAACGGGGAGTCTTTAATTGGTGCAACTATTTACATTGAAGAATTAAAAACAGGCACTGTTACTGATGTTGACGGACGTTTTAGCCTGGTGCTGAAACCAGGCAAATATAGCGCGGTGTTTAATTGTATGGGAATGAAAGAGATGGGCTATTTCCTGGAGGTTCATTCTGACGGACAGCTGAATATTATTATGGAAACAACTTTGATCCCGATAAATGAAGTGGTTATTAAAGCTGACCGTTTTCATAATGTACGTGGCATACAAATGGGGTTTGAAAGTTTGAATATGAAGTCAATTAAAGAAATACCCCTTGTGTTAGGTGAAAAAGACTTGTTAAAAGTAGCGCAG
>JAUWPX010000384.1 GCA_030611395.1 Bacteroidota bacterium
TGATGGAACAGCAGACCCTGAATTCAAAAAGCCAGTTACTTGAACTGCAAACTAATATACTTCAACAAAAACGGGCATTTGAAAGAAATAAGATACTATTCAAAGACAAACATATTTCTGAAGAAGAATTTATAATTTCAGAGGAGCAGTTTGATCTTTCAAAAAAACGACTTGAGTTACTACGCGAAAATCTGCAAAAAGATTCAGTTTTCAGAGGGGTCCAGGTAGGAGCACTTAGATCGTCACTTGACAGGATGGAATCAAATCTTGTATTGGTACAAAAAAGACTCGAAAGTTTGAATTACAGAGCGCCTGTATCGGGTGAGCTTGCCAGTCTTGATATCGAAGTAGGTCAGGTGATTAGCAGGGGTGAACGTATTGGTCAGATCAATATTCTTGATTCATATAAGCTCAGAGTTGATATTGATGAATACTTTATCTCAAAAGTGTTCAAGGGTTTAACTGGTAGTTGTGATTTCTCAGGTACTTCATTCAATGCAATAATCAGAAAGATATATCCGGAAGTTACAAACGGGAGGTTTTTTTCAGATATGGAATTTGTCGATGACATACCTGAAACAATAAGAATAGGACAAACAAGTCGTATCAGGCTTGAGCTTGGAAAACCTAAAACGGCTTTGTTAATTCCCCGTGGAGGATATTACCAGAGCACCGGAGGGCAGTGGGTTTATGTTGTAGACCAGTCAGGAGAATTTGCTTATAAGAGAAAGATTTCTTTGGGAAGTCAGAACCCACGATTTTATGAAGTCCTGTCAGGTCTTGAACCGGGAGAACAGGTTGTGACATCCGGGTATGATAATTTTGGTGATGCAGATAAACTTATTTTTAAATAAATATTAATATAAATAGATCTATAAACTAATTCAGAAAGCTATGATTAAAACAGTTAACCTGACAAAAATTTTCAGAACAGATGAGGTTGAAACAACTGCACTGAATAAAGTCCAAATGGAGATTTCAAATGGTGAATTTGTTGCCATAATGGGGCCTTCAGGATGCGGTAAATCAACATTATTGAATCTTCTGGGTTTATTAGATAACCCTACTGACGGAGAACTTTATTTCGATGATGTTGAAGTATCAAAATTCTCGGAAAGGAATCGTACAAATTTACGAAAAGGAAACATGGGTTTTGTGTTTCAGAGTTTCAATCTTATTGACGAACTTACTGTTTTTGAGAATGTTGAATTGCCTTTACTTTATATGAAAGTGTCTTCTTCAGAAAGGAAGAAAAAGGTGGAAGCAGTACTCGAAAAAATGAAGATCAGTCACAGGAAGAAACATTTTCCACAGCAATTATCAGGTGGTCAGCAGCAAAGAGTAGCTATATCGCGTGCTGTTGTTGCAAATCCCAAACTTATACTTGCTGATGAACCAACAGGTAATCTTGACTCTGCTAATGGAGAAGAGGTGATGAATCTGCTTACAGAATTGAATAAGGAAGGAACAACCATTGTAATGGTTACTCACTCACCCAGTGATGCTGAATATGCACATAGAATTATTCAACTGTTTGATGGACACATCGTAACTGAAAATATTAAGCAATCATTGTAAGAATGGGATAGAGGGAATAGAGGGAATATAACTTTTAACTCTTTAGAATCTTCCGGTATTTTCCTGATGAACTATATTTATTATTTTATTAGTAAATTTTGAATGGATTTGTAATTTCAAAAATTAGTGAGGTTAATCATGTACCTAAAGGGACTTAGAATATCAATATTACTTGTGATAACCATATTATTATCATGTTCTGGTTTATCAGCTCAAACTCCTGTGAGATCATGGACACTGAAGGAGTGTATTCAATATGCAATGGATAATAATATCCAGATAAAAAGACAGGAACTTCTGGGCATGATAGCAGATAAAAATTATAACCAATCGAAATTTGAGTTGTTGCCTAATGTAAATGCCGGG
>JAUWPX010000055.1 GCA_030611395.1 Bacteroidota bacterium
TAATCTTATCCTTTAAAAAGCATGAGAACCGGCAATCAGATTCTCCATACAAACCCGGGGAAAATCTTACCTATCTGATCCATTATGGTTTTATCAACGGAGGTAAAGCTTTTCTCAACATTGATAACGATATTATCCTTGACAAAAGAGCATATCATGTTAAAATTCAGGCAAAAACCACGGGTATTGCAGATGTTCTATATAAGGTCAGGGATACTTATGAAAGCTATATTGATCCCTCTACCGATCTGCCGGTTAAAGCCATTCGCAACATCAGCGAAGGCAGGTACAAAAGGTACAATGAGGTCCTGTTCGATCATGAATCCAGGAGCGATTCATCTCTGGTTTATAGCCAGACTTCCGGTCTTCAGGTTGTTCCAAAAAATATACACGATATATTGTCAGGTTTTTTATATATGAGGAAATATTATATCACCGATGCTATTAATAAAGGAGATACAATTCATATTAAAACCTATTTTACAGATGAATTATTCCCTCTTTCTATTCGTTATAAAGGAACGGAAACAATTAAAACAAAACTTGGCAAAGTTGAATGTTACCGTTTCGATCCGGTTACTGAAGTAGGCCGGCTTTTCAAAACTGAAGATGACATGTCAATATGGTTTTCAAAAGACAAAAATTTTATACCTGTCAGGATCAGGTTTGATATATATGTAGGTTCGGTAAAAGTTGATTTAATAGAATACAAAGGAATTAAGCACGATTTTGAAAGCCTAATTGAATAATGTTCGCTTCGCGAACGTCATATACTCGCTACCGCTCGTGTCATTTGGTCGCTATCGCTCCCGTCATTTGCCTTTTTTCCCTTATCTTCTTGCATTATTCGTTGTTTTTCAATTATTTTGTTTCCTATAACAAATTCTTATTCATGGCAACAACTGCAGATTTCAGAAACGGGCTTTGTATTGAATTCAACAATGATTTATATGCTATTGTCCAATTCCAGCATGTCAAACCGGGGAAAGGACCGGCATTCGTCAGGACAAAACTTAAAAGTGTCACTACCGGCAAAGTAATTGAAAACACTTTTACTTCAGGCCATAAAGTTAAAGTGGCAAGAATTGAAAGACGACCTTATCAATTCCTGTACAAAGATGATCTGGGATATCATTTTATGCATACAGGTACCTTTGAACAGATAGCACTCCAGGAAGATGTTATTACTAATTCCGATCTGCTTAAAGAAAGTCAGGAGGTTGAAATTACATACCACGACGAGACTGACACTCCTATATCGTGCGAGTTACCTGCTTTTATAATAATGGAAGTAATTTATACCGAGCCGGGAATAAAGGGTGATACCTCTTCTACCAGTTCACTCAAACCGGCGGAAATAGAAACAGGAGCAAGTATTATGGTACCATTGTTTGTAAATACCGGTGACAAAATAAAAATCGATACAAGAGATAAAACATATTCAGAAAGGGTAAGGTAAGGAGAAGCTTCACTTCGTTCGCAAAATCCATATACTTTCTATGCTTTAAGGGTATGCATTAGTTGTAACCGAAATATGAAAATGATAAAAAAGGAATCCAAACAAAGACTACAGCTGTCAAAATTCAAACTTAACTCCTTACTAGAGATCACAAGAGCTATAAATGAAAACCTGACTACAGAAGAATTACTTGAACGGTATCAGAAACTTCTACGTGAAGATCTGAATATTGGAAAAATTCTAATATATAAATATAGTGAACACTGGGAAAACATATTATGCTCAGGTTGTGATAAAAGTGTATCTGAAAACATCAGTGTAGAAAGTGATCTTTTAGAGCATGAAGAAATTACTTTGATCCCTTCTTCAGAAAAGAATAAATTAAGTTCTTTTGATATTATTATTCCTGTTTTCAATAAAAATGAGCCCCTGGCATATGTTCTGATCGGTGATATTGATGAAGAGGCAGAAGGGATGAGTCCTGTATTAAAACACCTCCATTTTATTCAGACCCTCTCCAATATAATCATGGTAGCTATTGAAAATATCAGGCTTTTTAAAGAAAGTCTCCGCCAGGAGGCACTTAAAAAGGAGCTTGAACTGGCTTCCAAAATGCAAAACCTTCTTATACCGGACAATGAGCTCCTCCCACAAAACAAGAATGTATTTACCACAGGGTTTTATCATCCTCACTATGATATTGGTGGTGATTATTACGATTGTATGTTCCTGAGCAAAAATGATGTGGGGTTTTGTATTGCCGATGTATCTGGAAAAGGGATCTCTGCAGCTTTGTTAATGGCTAACTTTCAGGCTAATATGAGAGGTTTATTTACTCATGATATCCAGCTCGAGTCACTTGTTACAAAGTTAAATGAACGAGTAATAAGAAGTGCACAGGGCGAGAAGTTTATTACATTATTCGTTGCCAGGTATAATTTTAAAACTCACAAACTGGAATATATTAACGCGGCTCATAACCCTCCTGTTATTTACTATTCTGATTCAAAAGAATTATTTTTGCCGGAAACCGGTTGTGTTGGTATGGGAATGTTAGATAAAATTCCGGTAATAAAAAAAGGATTGATTGAAATTGTTGAACACACAAAGATCATTTGTTATACTGATGGCTTGTCAGAACTGCCTGATGAAAATGGTGAAGAGATTGGCACAGGAATTATTGAAAAATATATCTCCAATAAACACCGGGTAGATAAAAATATAGATGAGATAATAAGCAGTCAGAAAATACCTGATGGAAATGACAGGATGTTCGATGACATCTCCATTATCGGAGTTGAGTTTTTTGTCTAATCCCCATAAATATCCAGCACAACAAGAACAGCTATAAATCCCCAGAACGGAGCTGACGCTTTATCGGTATCAAGAAAATTGTTCATCGTTCCGTGCATAAAATATGTCATTAGTCCTATAAAAGTGCCAAGTGCCAGTGACCCCTTCCATGTTCCTTTTAATTTATGCCACACCCGTACACCGGTAAATATTGTTGTAATAACTATCAACAAAAAGGATATCGTTCCCAGCACTCCTGATTCTGCCAATGGTCCAATATACTCACTGTGAGCATTCCCCAAATCTCCAAAATTGGTGCTTATTATTGTTTTTTCGGTTGAGCGTTGAAATGGTGCATAAAGGAACATATAAGTCCCCGGACCCCAGCCTAATACCGGTTTCTGTTTAAACATGCGTAAGGCAGATTCCCAGCGATTTATCCTTTCAAGATTGGAGGCATCTGAAGTGATATTGGAAATGGATTGTACATGTTCAGCCAGATCGGCGGACGAGTCCTGCCGGTTTTCCTCCAGCTCCATCAAAATATTACTTCTGAACATATACCCCACTGCAATAAGCATTCCAATTACCGCTACCAGTAAATAGAATCTAACTTCAAGCTTAATTAGTAAATACACAACAAATGCGCCTGTCAAACTTATCCACCCTGCCCGCGTATATGAAAAAACCATGGCAAATGATAAAAACAACAGCAAAAAGAACCATTGAAACTTATTAGTGGATCCTTTCCTGCTAAACGAAGAAAGGAAAGCAATAATAACCGGAATATACATAGCAATGGCAGCACCATATGCCGTGTGATCATTATAAAACGGATGAACAGCCGAGTGAGCAGCTTCCTGATTAATCAATCCAAACCTGGAGTGATTAATTAATGTATAAATAATAACCAAAGATAAGCCTGCAAGATAAGCTTTGAAAAACCATTTTATATTTTCAGGTTTTTTAAAACAATACGCTGCAAGGAAAAAGTATCCGGTAACAAACCATAATCTGGCAATAAAAAATTTTAATGAAACAACAGGTAAAGTACTGGTAACGGATGTGATAAATATCCATATCAAATTGAAATATATCGCCAGTGCGACGGGATGAGTGAATATTTTCCGGTCAATCTGTTTTTCATAACCCAGCTTAAATACAAACAGGATCATTGCTCCAAATAACAAAGGTTCAGTCGGAAGATATAAATTTACTGATAATCCGGGGATAATTTCTGTAAGAGGTACTGATAATGGAGTGAGAAAAACAATAACAAGAAATAGTTTATCGAGTGCAAGGAAAGCAAGCAATAAGAGTAATAAAACAAAAGGCAATAGATTTAAAATATATACCTCGTTATATACCAGCAAGCTGTTAATTATCACAAACAGTGTGGCAGCCAAATATATCCACAAATTTTTCTTTAAACTTTCAGAAAGACGGATCATATTTATGTTTGTTCTCTGAGAACAGATTCTGCTGCAATTAATAGTAAAAGCGTAAGAAGGAAAGCAGACATGGTAGAAGTAATAACAATCAGTGTCCTGCGTGGAAATGCTTTTTTCTCAGCTACTTTTGCTTCATTTACAATAAAAGTGTGAGGCAGATTCTGCTCCGAATCTACTTTAGCCTGAACAAATTTCTCTTTCAAATTGCTTAACCTGGCACTTTCATTTTTAAGAAATTCTTTCAAAAAAAGATATGTTCCCCCATATTTCCCAAGCTTTTTAATCTGCTCCTCAAGCTTATTAGTCAGAAAAGTATTCCCTTCGGAAACGGCTTTTAAATACGCTTCATTCAAACCGGCCGACTGTGACTCATAATCATAAACCCCCTGTTCCCCTATCTGTTGCAGGGAATCTTCAATCTCCTTAATCTCTGTCTGAAGTGCAAAATATTCCTTCTTCACTATCTGATATGCCTCAACTGCTCTTCTTTTTCTCATCCTGTTTATTGTAGAATCAAGCGTAGCAGCAATATCGTTCCCCATACCTGCGGCAATTTCAGGATCGGTATCTAATACTTCTATCTCAATAGACATATATTCAGTTTTTCTGAATGAGATATTATTTTTCATAATATTAAATAATTGCGTATACCGGTAATTTGATCCGGGGTCTATATCATAATGGTTAAACAGATCATACTTAACAACCAGAAAATCCCTTATCTCATCTGAATAAAGTATCTGCAGAAGCTTTTCTGTCTCTTCTTCCTCTCCGAATTGCAGAATTCCCTTCGCTCCATAACTACCTGATGTTGAAATCAGTGCGTTAGAGACAGAAGCCGAGGAAGCCGGAAAAAAGATTACTGTTGACCGAAAACGTGGTGTTATAAGTAAAGAAACCAATACTGATATTACAAAGGCAATAACTGACATTATAATAAGAGGTTTTCTTTTACTAAACATGAAAAAAAGCAGATTGGTAGTATTGAAATTCAAATCCGGTTCGGCTTGTTTTTTCATTGTGATTTTTTTTTGGTAACGTAACAAAAGCACGAAAAAGTATATTCAGGAAATGACTTTAAGAAGGAAATAATTTTTTTTGCCTTTTTGTACCAGTAAATATTTATTGTTGATCATGTTTGATAAAGAGATAATAACTTCAGGATCTGCCATTTTAGTCTTATTCAAACTTAATCCTCCACCTTTCATAAACCGCTTCATTTCTCCCTTAGATTGAAAAACCTGTGCCTTTTCTGTTAAAAGTTCCAAAAGAGAAATTCCGGAAATTATTTCTTTGCTGCTAATATCATATATTGGAACTCCTTCAAAAACAGAAAGAAATGTTTCTTCATCCAGTTTTTGTAATTGTTCAGTAGTAGCTTTACCAAACAAAATACCGGATGCCTCAATTGCAGTTTCATAATCCTTTTCAGAATGAACCATAACTGTCACTTCTCTTGCAAGGGTTTTTTGGAGCAATCGCTGGTTTGGAGCATTTTTATGTTCATCAATTAAAGTATTAATTTTATCCTTAGACAAAAAAGTAAATATTTTGATATATTTTTCCGCGTCTTCATCAGTCACATTCAGCCAGAACTGGTAAAACTTATAGGGTGATGTTCTTTTCGGATCAAGCCATACATTTCCAGCTTCTGTTTTCCCAAATTTCCCCCCGTCAGACCTGGTAATAAGCGGGCTTGTCAGTGCAAAAGCCACGCCTTGCTCCTTTCGCCGGATCAACTCAGTACCTGTAACAATATTTCCCCACTGGTCAGACCCTCCCATTTGTAGTTTGCAGTTCTTTTCCTTGTAAAGATGAAGGAAATCATACCCTTGTACCAACTGGTATGAAAACTCTGTAAAAGACATTCCTGACCCGGTTTCCGGATCAAGGCGTTTCTTTACCGATTCTTTTGCTATCAAATAATTAACTGTAAGATGCTTGCCTATATCACGAATGAAATCCAGAAAGCTGAATGTTTTCATCCAGTCCCAATTATTCACCACCTCTGCAGCATTTGGCTTTTCCGGATCAAAATCAAGAAATTTTTCAAGTTGTTTTCTTATAGCGTCCTGATTAAAACGCAATTCTTTTTCATCAAGCAGGTTTCTCTCCTGCGACTTCCCTGAAGGATCGCCTATCATACCTGTTGCACCACCAATAAGCACAAGAGGCTTGTGTCCTGCACGCTGGAATTGTTGCAGAATCATAATTCCCACAAGATTACCTATATGCAATGAATCAGAAGAAGGATCGAATCCAATATATGCAGTTGTTTTTTCTTTTTCCAACTGCTTTTCTGTTCCTGGCATAATATCGTGGATCATGCCTCTCCATTTCAATTCATTAACAAAATTCATAGTTCATAAGCATTTCCGGCAAAGATAATAATTGAAAGGGAAATTATGGTGCAATTTTCCCGTGGACAGCTAAATCACAATTTCCTCATCTTTTCTGAATTCTTCTATGTCTTCCCTGATCTTTTCAAAATTCAGGTAAGGAAAAATAGTTGGGGCAAAAGCAGATAATGGTTTGTAAAGAATTGAATTTTCGATTTTTTCCTCTGAAATAAATGTTTTATTGCGATTAATAGCATTAATAATAACAAGAATAATACTTATAATAAAAGCATATTTTATTAAGCCAAAAACCATACCCAGAAGCCGGTTCACAAATCCCAGGGCAACTGCTTTCACCAGTTTATCAATCATTTTAGCAAGCAGATGAACCACTATTACTATTCCGACAAACGTAACGGCAAAGGCTATCAGGTTTATATACTGCGTTGTAATATTGAGATTTGTAACAAGAAAATTTGCAGTCAGATCAGAAAAATGTATGGCACCAAAAATTCCGAGTAAAAGGGCTGCAAGAGAGGCCACTTCAATTATAAGTCCGTTTTTAAATCCAACGAAAACACCCCATACAAGAGGGATGGCAATTATAAGATCAATATAATTCATTCTTTTTCTTTTAGCAAAAATAACAATTGCACGCTGGTAATAATAGCAACCTGCGTTTTTTTTATTAACGGAGTATAATATGAATTTTTGCCTTAAGTTTAAAATCCGTTATCTTTGTTCCCGCCAAAAATCCGGTGTAGTAGTATGGCCCCATAGTTCAAGGGATAGAATAGCAGTTTCCTAAACTGTAGATACAGGTTCGAGTCCTGTTGGGGCTACAAATCAGTCGGCAGTCTTCAATCCGACCTCCGTCAGGTGGTGGGAATTACTGTTCCCCTTTTTATTAACTCGAAGATAATGAACGTGAATACTTTTCAACACTATAACACGGGTTCGCTAAATGTTGTTGATTTTATACTATATGCGTATCTATAGGATTCTTATTCAAAATAAATATGCATTAAAGTCATTCATTGTCAGAATTGTTAATAATTTTGTTGAAAACTCATTTTTATCCTTTGGGTTTTGCTTCGATAATCTTATTAACTTTGGTTAATTAATTAACTACATTATAATTAACACCTTGGATAATTCTGATCCTTTCTTCAATCTAAAAAATCGAAATATTGTAGTCGTTGAAGATGACGTTTCAAACTTTCGTTATTTTGAAACTGTTCTGAAAAAGGCTCAGGCAAACGTCCACTGGATAAAAAACGGTCGTGATGCTATTAATTACTGCACTGATCCTTCAAACAACATTGAT
>JAUWPX010000207.1 GCA_030611395.1 Bacteroidota bacterium
GTGGTATTATCCTCCCTGGCAAGCCCCAGGGTAAGACCAAAACCCCCATTCATTCCTGCCTGTACACCCGATACGGCATCTTCAACAATAACAGCTCTATGATAATCCACACCAAGATTATCACAGGCAGTAGTAAAAATATCAGGTTCGGGTTTCCCCATTAACCCCAATTCGGCAGATACAACTCCATCAACCCGTGTTTCAAACAGGTCGAGGAGATTAACTGATTGAAGTATTTGCTCGCAGTTTTTACTCGAAGAAGCGACTCCAATTCTTACACCAATATTTATTAACTCATGGATCAGGGAAACGGTAGATTCAAAAACCTCGGCTCCGTCCTTTTCCAGAACTTCATTAAAAAATTTATTTTTTGCATTGCCCAATCCACATGCTGTTTCCATATCAGAAGAATCTTCGGGGTTTCCAAAAGGGATATCGATTCCCCTTGATTCCAGGAAAGATTCAACACCTTTATACCTGGGTTTCCCGTCTACATATGGAAGATAATCTCCTTCATGTGTAAATTCTTTAAAGGGTTCATTAAATCTTCTCTCCCTGGAGCGCAAGAATTCATCAAACATTTTTTTCCATGCCATACCATGTACCTTCGCTGTTTGGGTTATTACACCATCCAGATCAAATATTACCGCATCAAATTGTTTCATAAGAATATAAATTATCGTTGGCAAAAAATGCCTGATTTAAAATTCCTGAATACTACAAAATTCTAAAATACAATTTTTTTCTTATCTTAGACATACTTAACACTATTTCCTATGGAAAATTTATTTGTTGTTTCAAATCAATTGCCAGTTACTATTGAGAAGATTGAGAAGGGTTTTAAAATTACTCTTAAAGAAGAACCGGTTAAATCCGGACTGGAAAATTTTTACAAGCAATATAATACAAAATGGATAGGATTAACCAATATTGATCATTACAGGCTTTCCGGATATGAGAAAGAAACCCTGGAAGAAGAACTACAGAATTACAATTGTATTCCGGTTTTTGGTGATTGGAGTGTTATCAATGATTCTGTTCATGGTTTTTCGAAGGAAACTATCTGGCCTCTTTTCCATTATTTAACACAGAATGCCGTTTATGTTGAAAAATACTGGGATGCATATATTAAAGTCAATCGTTACTACGCTGAAAAAATATTACAACATGTAAATAAAGGAGACAGTATCTGGATCCATGACTACCACTTGTTGCTTCTTCCCGGAATGATCAGGAATAAACGTCCTGAAATTTCCATAGGGATATTTAACCATATACCCTTCCCTTCATATGAAATTTTCAGGCTATTACCATGGCGGATTGAAATCCTGGAGGGCATACTTGGTGCCGATCTGATTGCCTTTCATACTTATAACTATGTCAGACACTTTTTAAGTTGTGTAAGAAGAATACTTGGGTATGATTCTGTTTTTAACAGAATACAAATCCACGAAAGAACCCTAAAGGTAGACGCTTATCCTAAAGGAATTGATTTTGATAAATTTCAGGAAGCTGCCATACTTGAAAAAAACAAACCGGCTGAGAAAAAATCACAAATCAGTAAAGAAATTGAAAAATATTTTTCTCCCGGAGATGGCAGGAAATTAATTTTATCAACCAGTAATCTTGAACACACAAAAGGAATTCCTGCCCGGTTAAAAGCTTTTGAGATTTTTCTACGGAATAACCCGGAATTCTTTGGCAAAGTAAGTTTAATCTTAATAGCTGTTTCAACAGGAGAAACAGGAGAAATGTATCATAACCTGAAAAGTGAAGTTGATGAACTTGTTGGCAGGATCAACGGAAATTATGGAACCATTAACTGGATGCCTGTCTGGTACCTGTACAGGCCATTTGAACTGGATGACCTGATTGAACTATACACTGCAGCAGACATTGCCCTGATCACTCCAATTCGTGATGGAATGAGTATGATTGCCAAAGAATTTGTTGCATCAAAACCTGACGGCAGAGGAGTATTGATTTTAAGTGAAACAGCCGGCGCTGTACACGAAATGAATGAGGCTCTGATCGTAAACCCTAATAATTTAGGAGAAATAGCAGAAGCTATTAAACTGGCTATAATAATGCCTGTTGAAGAGCAGGAAAGAAGAAACAAAGTGCTTCAAAAACGACTTAAGCGTTATAATGTTGACAGGTGGGCCAGGGATTTCATGAAAGGTCTGGCGGATTTAAAGAAGCTTCAGCAAACCTACCTTACAAAAAAGATCAATATTGAACGAAAGAAAGATATTATCAATGATTATCACAAAACACACAACAGGATCTTTCTTCTTGATTACGATGGAACTCTTGCGGGTTTTAAAAAGAATCCGGCAGATGCAAAACCCGATCAGGAGTTATACAGTATTCTGAAAAAATTAAGCGCCAACACCCAAAACAATGTTGTTATTATTAGCGGCAGAGATAAAGAAACTTTAGGTAATTGGTTCGATGGGGCCTGGAATATTTCATTTATTGCCGAACATGGTGTGTGGTTCAAAAATCCCGGAGAAGACTGGTCGATGCTGGAGCAAATTGATAATAAATGGAAAGATTTGGTTGAGCCAATTTTGGAGTTTTATGTTGATCAGACACCGGGATCGTTTATTGAAAACAAGAACTTTTCCCTTGTCTGGCATTACAGGGAATCTGATCCTGATCTTGGTATTCAAAGATCATGGGAGTTAAAAGACCAGCTTATGGATTTGATTTCAAACCTGAATCTTCAGATCATGGACGGGGATAAGGTAATTGAGATCAAGTACTCCGGCATAAACAAGGGCAAAGCAGCAAATTATAAAATGAGGGATGAAAAATTCGATTTCATTCTCGCAATTGGTGATGACTGGACAGATGAATATACCTTTGAGGCACTGCCTGACACAGCATATACAATTAAAGTCGGAACAAAAAATACTAAAGCCAGATTATATATTGAATCCGTTGATGATGTAAGAGAATTGCTACATCAAATTTCAGAAAAATAAATTATTTTGTGTTTTCAGTAAAATGCATGATCCTTTTCTGAATGGATATTGTAATCCTGTACATTACCGGAACAATTACAAGGGTTAGGAAAGTTGCAAACGTTAATCCAAAAATCACAGTCCATGATATCGGACCCCAGAATTTAACCATATCGCCACCAAAATATAATTGAGGATTAAACTCACTTAGCATAGTATTAAAGTTTATATTCATACCGGTAGCCAGAGGTAACAACCCTAAAATTGTAGTAATAGCCGTAAGCAGTACCGGACGCAAACGTGTTTTCCCTCCCTGAACCACACATTGAGTAGCTTCTGTAACAGGCAAAAATGCATTTTCTTCCAGTCCCAGTTCTTTTCTTTTTCTCGCTTTCAGAAGCTCGATATAGTCAATGAGCACAATTGCATTATTAACAACTATCCCTGCCAGGGAAATAATCCCGATTCCGGTCATCACAACAATAAAATCCATTCTGAAAGTTGACAGCCCCCCAAAAACCCCTATTGTACTAAAAACAACGCTTGCCATGATGATAGCCGGTCTAATAAGGGAATTGAACTGTGTTACCAGGATAAGTAATATTAATGCCATTGCAATTAGCATAGCCTGTCCCAAAAAACCCATAGCTTCCTTTTGCTCTTCCTGTTCACCCGTAAATTTGAATTGATATCCTTCAGGCATATCATAATTCTCTAATAGCATTTCTAATTGATTATTGATCTTTGTGGCATTATGGCCTTCAACCACATTGGAATACAAAGTTATAACCCGGTCCATGTTTTTCCTGTTCACGGCACCGTATGTTGTACTGTATTT
>JAUWPX010000088.1 GCA_030611395.1 Bacteroidota bacterium
TGAATGTCTGATACATTTTAAATTAAATATTTTCTTCAGGTCAGCAAGAAAAACTGCTTCTTCAACATTTTCCGGCAATTCACCAATTGCACCCATTCCTGCTTTTAAAAATTCATTGTCGAGTGGATAAATATCATAAGCTACCTCTTCGTATGGATGGGAATTTAACAGAGCACTAACAATACTTCTTTCCATGCATTGTGGAAAAACAGTTTCTATGCGTATCTCCTTTTCAAAATGTAATTCCCCTATTTCTCCCTTATACGGATTAGAATTCTCACTTGCCCGGAAGCTTCCATTCCCATGAAGATTAAAGCTACATTGATCATAAAAACCGATATTGCCGGCACCTGCATCAAAAATTGCCTTCCTTACCCTGGCGGAATGTTCATCTGGCACAAAGGTTACCAATTTTCTTAATTCTCCCTTTTTTGGTGAAAGGATTTTTTTGTTTAGCAATCCCAGTTTTTCTCCTAATTTCGTATTTACTCCACCCCATACCCCATCCATATTTGTATGAGCAGCATAAACAGCAATATCATTCTTAATAGCTTTGGTAACTATTTTTTCAACATAATTCTTACCTGTTAAACTTTTAAGGCCTTTGAAAATAATTGGGTGATGAGCAATAATAAGATTTGCTTTCTTATTAATTGCCTCATCAACAACCTCTTCGGTAACGTCAACAGTTAACAAAACCGAAGAAACATTATCATTTGGATTCCCAATTGTAAGTCCGGAATTATCATATGATTCCTGGTACAACAAGGGAGCAAATTCCTCCAATATTGAAGCAACTTCTTTTATCTTCATATAGTTTATCGATTATTTATTTCCCCTAAATATCTTCCCTGATCTCAAGCAGTAATTCCCTGATTTCTTTAAGTGATTTAATCACCTCAAAATTATTATTAGTATCCTCTTTATTCTCTCTTAGCTTTTTCTTTACACCCTTCAGTGTCATACCACGTTCTTTCACCAGATAGAAAATAATATGAAAATTTTCAATGTCTTTTTGAGTAAAAAACCGGTTACCCTTTTTGTTTTTATTAGGTTTAATAATGTCGAACTCCTTTTCCCAATATCTGATCAATGACGTATTTACATTAAATAAATCAGCCACTTCACCTATTGAGTAATAAAGCTTCTCAACTTTCTTTTCTTTGTATGGCATAGTAGAAAAGTTAAAATAACGAGAAAACAAAGCTAATTTAACAAATATAATTCAACTCTTCAAGGATTTTTATTCATTTCACCAAAACAATACAGATACCCATCCCTTGAGGCAATATAAATTACCCTGTTATAAACAATTGGAGTAGCCTCAAAGCTTGATTTCCAAACATCAAGCAGTTTGAAATTCAGTTCTTTGTCATAACTAAAAAGAAATACGCCATTGTAACTTGCTGCAATTAATCTGTTTTTTGTAAAAATAGGTGTTGAAATAGACGGACCAATTCGATGCTTATACACAAGCTTTGGAGTAAAAAAAGTAGTTATACTATCCGGTCCGGTAATAAGAGAATCTTTAATTACAGATTCATGATCAACTACATACAAGTATCCGTCAATGCCGGTAAAAGCCGCTAATCTCACCATCTCTTTACTAACATACAGGTCATTTATTCCCACCGACCCGATCACTCCTCCCTCCCAACCGGCAAAATCATTATTTCCAACAGGGAAAAACCATACGGCAGCATCTTCAGGTTTATTTAGCGGATCTAATTTTAACACACCCCCTTTACCTTTAATGTATTGTTTTTCAACTGAAACAAGGATACAACTGTCACCTGTAACAATTGCCGATCCGTCTAAATCCGATCCGATATAATAATCCCAATCCAGTTCTTTAGTATTCAAATTATAACCCCATACATGTCCTGATCCTGAAGTAATATAAATATGATTTTTCAGCAAGCTGGGAGAAGATTCAGTAACTACATTATACCTATGGTCCAAAACATCTTTTTTTGAATAAAGTTTTCGTTCCTGGATTATTTTAGGCTGCAGCATACTGTCTTTCCAGCGGGCATTCCGGTAATCCGGATCAAAAACTGTGAACAACGAATTTTCAAGACCAATATATGCAGTATCATTAATAATAAGAGCCGAGCCGTCTACATCGCGACTATAGCTATCCATCCATTTACTGTCAAGTCTCCATAATTCCTCCCCGCTAAAATATGATATTGCCCTGTAGCTTGGAATATGTTTTGAATCCAGGTAATTCCCGGCACCAAGGCGACTACCCTGAAGAATTACATATTTATCACGTAAATTATCAGCTTTTTTATTTACCCAGATTGTTCCGGTTCCTTTAACTACATCATCAAATTTATACTCCCACACAATCTCGCCTGATGCAGCTTTTATCTTTTTTAAATTGTGATCGTAAGCTCCCTGAATCAGGTAAAGCAGTGAATCCTCCCTGACAAGAAGTGGTTGTCCTGTCCATCCTGCTCCTTTCCATTTTTTTACACCTGCTTTCCGGGATATAACAGTCTCACCTTCTCCAAGATACAACTTCCATATAACATCCAATCGCGAAGGAGCTTCATTACCATAGTAGTTTCGTTGCTCATTCCCAAGGAAAGTAGGAATAAGCACTTTAACACAAGAAACAGTATCAGAAGAGAGAGAATCAATTTGACATGATGTATCCGGGCTTAATCTATGGCAGGGAGAAAAAAAAACCGGGTTTTCCAGATTAAACCCGATTGATAAAAGAGCAAGAAATATTATTGTCAGCATGCTATTGCTTTATTGACTAATCGAAAGTTTGCCCGCTTTTCATTGATATTTCTATCATTCTGTCATACTCTTCGGCAGTAAGATCATTAAAGAAATAATTAATTGGATTCACTGGTTTACGGTTCTTATGTACTTCGTAATGAAGGTGTGGAGCGGTCGAAGTTCCAGAACTTCCAACAAAACCAATTACATCGCCACGTTTAACTTTCTGACCCTTCTTAACATTAAAACCGGTCATATGACCATAAAGTGTTTCAAAACCATATCCATGATCCATTACAATATAATTTCCATATCCTGTTTTTCGCCTTTTTACTGAAAGGATTTTACCATCCCCTGTAGCATAGATCTCTGTTCCTCTTGGAGCAGTAAAATCGATTCCATAATGGAATATACGTATCTTGTAAATCGGGTGCATCCTCATACCCCAGCCGGAAGCAGTCCGTTTCAGATCTTTATTCGAAATAGGCATAATTGCCGGAACACATGCGATCATTACTTCCTTGTTCCTTGCCAGCTCTATCAAATCATCATATGATCTTGATTGAATATACATCTTTTTTCTAATCTTATCGAGTGCCTTGGCTGTTTCAATTACAATCTCATCATTTCCAAATCCTTCAAGTTCTGAATAACGGTTAATACCACCCATACCTGCTTCACGTATTGAACCTGGTATAGGCTCAACTTCGAAAATTGTACGGTAAATATTATCATCCGTTTCTTCCAGGTCTGACAAAACATTATCCATCCTTCCCAGCTTTTTCTGCATAATCTCATACTGGAGTGTCATCTGATTCAATTCCCTCTGCAATACTTTTTCCTTTGGAGAATAAAAGAAAAGAGTAAATATCACATAATAACCAATTGCTAAAAACACACTTGCCAGAAAGTAGGAAAGGAATCTGAATATTTTTACTCTGAAGCTTAACTGAATTTTATCAAAACGCAGAGATTCGGAATTGAATTTATATTTACTTCTTGCCATATTCTCCTTAATATTATTTATTAAAAGGAAAAAAATGTTTACATGGGTGCAAAAGTAAGGTAAATAAATTAATTTTACAAGCTCTGAATAAAGGGCTTAGAATTTGAATTAACATTTAGCTACATACTCCATGACTTCAAACCAGATTAGAGAAGCATTTTTTGAGTTTTTCAGAGAGAAACATCATCATATCATTCCATCTGCACCAATGGTAATAAAAAATGATCCGACATTAATGTTCACCAATGCAGGAATGAACCAATTTAAAGATATTTTTCTTGGTTATAAAAAACCAAATAATCTACGAATAGCCAATACCCAGAAATGCCTGAGAGTATCGGGAAAACATAATGATCTTGAAGAGGTTGGACAGGATACATATCATCATACTATGTTTGAGATGCTTGGCAACTGGTCATTCGGAGATTATTTTAAAAAGGAAGCGATTAGCTGGAGTATAGAATTCCTGGTAAACAAACTGGGCATTGATAAAAACAGGCTATATGCAACAGTTTTTGAAGGAAATAAAGAAGAAAACCTGGCAAAAGATGAGGAAGCATTTAATTTCTGGACTCAGGTAATTGACAATGATAGAATAATTGATGGCTCAAAAAAGGATAATTTCTGGGAAATGGGTGATACCGGTCCATGTGGTCCGTGTTCAGAGATCCATATTGATTTACGTGATGATAAAGAGAGAGAGAAAATAAATGGCAAAAGCCTTATCAATAAAGATCACCCCCTGGTCATCGAATTATGGAATCTCGTTTTTATCCAGTATAACCGGAAAGCAAATGGTGACCTTGAGCATCTTCCGAAAAAACATGTAGATACAGGGCTTGGATTCGAAAGATTAAGTATGGTGATTCAGAATAAGCAGTCAAATTACGATACAGATATATTCCAACCTGTTATACAGGAACTTTCCAGGATATCCGGTAAAAAATATGGAGAAAAAGAGGAAGTTGATGTTGCACTCAGGGTAGTTGCCGATCATCTAAGAGCCGTATCATTCTCAATTGCCGACGGACAAATACCATCTAATAACAAGGCAGGTTATGTAATACGACGTATTCTCCGCAGGGCTATCCGTTACGGATACACATTTCTTTGTTTAGAGAAACCCTTTATTCATTTATTGGTGCCCGTACTTACCGAAAATATGGGAGGATCATTTCCTGAATTAAAAATCCAGCGCGACCTTATTATTAAAGTGATAAAGGAAGAGGAAACATCTTTTCTTAAAACGCTTGAAACAGGCATCAACATGCTTGATATAATAGCAAACAAGACAGAAAAAGATAATAAAAAGAGTATATCGGGCAAAGTAGCTTTTGAATTATATGACACATATGGCTTTCCTCTTGACCTTACTGAACTGATCCTTAAAGAAAAAAATCTATCAATCAACCACAAAGAGTTTGAAAATGAGATGAAAACCCAAAAAAACCGGTCAAAACAGGCTTCTAAAATTACTGCTGAAGACTGGACTCTCTTAAAAGAAGAAAACACTGAAGAATTTATTGGATATGACAGGCTGGAATCTGACATTTATATAACCAGGTATCGCAAAATTATTGTTAAAGGGAAGGAGCAGTATCAGCTTGTTTTTAATTTCACGCCATTTTATGCTACCGCAGGTGGTCAGGTTGGCGATACCGGGTATATCGAATCAGAAAAGGAAAAGATCCAAATCATTGATACTATCTCTGAAAATGAACTTTCTGTTCATCTTACCACAAAACTCCCTGATTATCCACAGGAGAAATTCCATGCAGTTGTAAATAAAGAAAAAAGACTGTTCACAGCAAATAATCATACAGCAACCCATCTTCTTCATCAGGCTCTGCGGAAAATCCTTGGCAACCATGTTGAGCAAAAAGGATCACTGGTTACTCCGGATCATCTCAGATTCGATTTTTCTCATTTTCAAAAAGTCAAAAACACAGAACTTGAAAAAATTGAAACAATAGTCAATTCGCTGATTCGTGAAAATTCAGAACAGAAATGTTATAATATCCCGATGGAGGAAGCACGAAATAAAGGAGCTATTGCATTATTTGGTGAGAAATACAGTGATATCGTAAGAGTTATCCAATTTGGCGAATCATATGAACTCTGTGGAGGAACACATGTTGCTGCAACAGGTCAGATCGGCTTTTTTAAAATAACTTCCGAAAATGCTGTTGCTGCCGGTATCAGAAGAATAGAAGCTATTACTGCATTAAAAGCCGGGAAATATATTCGTGACCAGCTTGATATAATAAATGAGATCAAAAACACTTTTAAGTCATCCAGGAAAATATTAGACCAGGTAAAAGAGCTTATTACCGATAACACTAAGATGTCCAGGGAAATAGAAGCCCTTGAAAAACACAGGCTAAAAATAATCAAAAAAAATCTTCTTAGCAAAGTACTGGAAATCAATGGAATTAATTTTATTGCAGAAGTAATTGAAATTAGTTCTGCCGGGGCAATGAGAGATCTGGCTTTTCAGATGAAAAATGAATTTAAAAATTTGTTTCTGCTGATCGGAACTGAAATAAACGGTAAAGCAAACCTTGCATTAATGATATCTGATAACCTGGTAAAAGAGAAAAATCTGGATGCAGGAAATATTATTAACGAAATTGCAAAAAAGATCAACGGAGGAGGAGGAGGTCAGCCATTTTTCGCCACAGCAGGAGGCAAAAACCCATCAGGA
>JAUWPX010000260.1 GCA_030611395.1 Bacteroidota bacterium
CTTTTCGCCTGGTAAAGGTTCACCAAGGATATTCAATTTTTCTTTAACAAGGTAATTGGAAATAGATTCCGAGAGGATTTTGTTTACTTCATCAACCAATACTGCTGTACCGTACATTTTCCTGATCATACCGGCAGGGACCTTGCCTGGTCTGAAACCGTCAATTTTCGCTTTTCTTCTATAATCCGTCAATACAGTTTCCACCTTTTCTTTATAATCACTTTCTTCAATTGTGATTTTTAATTCTGCATTCAACTCGTCAATATTTTCTTTAGTAATATTCATATAGTAGGTTTAAAAATTAATTGGTAAAAAACCGCTAACTCCCGGTCAAATTTCGAAAGTTAAGCGGTTGTTTTTTTGTGCGGATGAAGGGACTCGAACCCCCACGCCCGAAGGCACTAGATCCTAAGTCTAGCGCGGCTACCAATTACGCCACATCCGCTTTGAAATTCTGCGCAAATATATTTAAATTTTCAGGATAATTAAAAAAGGGTGTAAATAGTTAACGATGCAGTGAAAAATTTTTGCCAAGATATACTCTCCTGACTTTTTCATCATTTGCAAGTTCTTCTGAAGAGCCTGATTTCAGAATACTGCCTTCAAATAGTAAATAGGCCCTGTCGGTAATTGACAATGTTTCATGTACGTTATGATCAGTTATCAGTATCCCGATATTTTTAGTTTTCAGACTTGATACAATTTCCTGAATATCTTCAACAGCAATGGGATCAACCCCTGCAAACGGCTCATCCAGAAGAATGAAACTTGGTTTTATGGCTAATGCCCTGGCAATTTCAGTTCGTCTTCTTTCTCCTCCGGACAGTTGTATGCCTTTACTTTTCCTGATATTTTCCAATCCAAATTCTACAAGCAGTGATTCGAGCCTGTCACGTTGAATCTCAGTACTAAGATCAGACATTTCTAAAATTGCCCTTATATTGTCCTCTACACTTAGTTTTCTGAAGACCGATGCTTCCTGGGAAAGGTATCCAATCCCTTTCTGTGCACGCTTGTATACCGGGAGTTTTGTGATTTCTTTATCTTCCAGGAAAATTCTGCCCTGGTTTGGAGTTATCAGACCCACAATCATATAAAACGTTGTAGTCTTGCCTGCACCATTCGGACCAAGCAATCCTACAATTTCACCCTGTTCCACCTCAATGGATACTTCCTTTACTACCGTTCTTTTTCGATATTTCTTAACCAGATTTTCAGTCCTGAGCTTCATGATCTGCAAACTTGCTTATTATTATGCACTGCAAAGGTAATAATCATTTTTATAATAAAGCCTCAGCCTTAGCCTTCTTCAAAATTGGCTTTTTCTTTAGCAAGGACCCTTCTTGAAATAATTATTCCGATTTCATAAAGGAAGAATAGCGGGAAACAGACAAGAACCTGGCTGAAAATATCGGGAGGTGTGATAATTGCAGAAAGAAGCAGTATCCCTACAATAGAATGCTTCCTGTATTTTTTCAGAAAAGATGGCGTGACTAAACCTATTTTGGTTAAAAAGAATATTAATACAGGTAGTTCAAAAACGATACCGCTTGCAAGAATTACCTTTGCTACTGTTGTAATGTATGAGGTTAGATTGATTTGATTATCTATCTGAGTGCTAACACTATATGAACCGAGAAAATGAACAGATAAAGGTGCAATAACATAAAATCCGAACAAGACTCCTAAAAGAAACAGCAATGAGCTGTAAAAAACCGCACCTCGGGCATGACCCTTTTCTTTTAAATATAGTGCAGGTTTGACAAATGACCAGAACTCGAAAAAAATATGAGGGAATGCAAGAATAACCCCTGCAATAAGTGAGACCATAATATGGGTGGTAAACTGCCCTGCCATTTGAATGTTAATTATTTCAAACGGATTGGAATTTATACAAAGCTTCGGGGCATTTACAATTTTACTAAATGCACAAAACATCCGGTTTGTGAAAAAATCAGGAGTTTTTGGAGCCAGTATAATCTTGTCGAAAATTATTTCATGAAAAATAAATGCTGCAATAGCAATAATAATAATTGACAAAAATGACCGAAAAGATGCCATCTCAGTTCTTCAAGATGGTCAAGGAACGACATTTCATTTTTCCTTTTTTTCGACATATTGTTAATTAATAATTGGTTTCATGAACCTGTTTTGTTCATTTACCATTTTTTTTGTTTAATAACTTGAAAACCTGGTTTTAGTGCCCAGGTTTGTTGAATTATAATGAAAAATGGTGTTTGATTATCAAAAGCTATAAAACTTTGTCAAAATAAATTTAGAGTTAAGAAAAAATATTGTATATTTAATTTACAAATGTATTTATTTTTTGGAGATATTAGTAAATTTAATTTTTACGACCTGAATTCAGGAGATATATAATTAGAGTATGTCTATAAAGACGAAAGTTTAAGTAAATAGCAAAAATCACAAAAAACAAGCACCAAATTGCAAATAAATTACAATATTCAAAAATTCAATGCTTGTACTGAGCCTGGTCGAAGTAATCAAAACAGTTTTGGTCATTTGGTATTTGTTATTTGCCTGCCCCGTAGGGAAGTTTCCCCTGTGAAATTGCAAAGCAGTATTTAACAGGGCATGAACGTACGGGGGTACTTTAATTCAAAAGTCTGACTTTAGGGACAAACTCTAATTAGAAATTAATTGTATTGAATATACAAAGATAGTATATGAATATTTGAAAAGAGAACATGATGAGTTTTGGAGCCGATATTGCTTTGGTTGATTATTTGAAGAAGTACTTTGGATTCAGTAAATTTAAAGGGAATCAGGAAGTTGTTATCAGGAATGTTCTTGCCGGTAACAACACCTTCGTTTTAATGCCGACCGGAGGTGGAAAATCGCTTTGTTACCAGCTCCCATCTATGATTATTTCAGGTACAGCGATTGTTATCTCACCATTAATAGCCCTGATGAAAAATCAGGTAGATTCTATGAGAAGTTACAGTGCCGAAGATGGCATTGCACATTTTATGAATTCTTCTCTGACAAGAATAGCTATTCAGCAGGTTAAAAATGATGTACTGAATAAAAAGACGAGATTGTTGTATGTTGCCCCGGAATCATTGACTAAACAGGAGAATATTGATTTCCTTAAACAGATAGAAATTTCCTTTTATGCAATTGATGAAGCTCATTGTATATCGGAGTGGGGACATGATTTTCGTCCGGAATACAGGCGTATAAGACCAATAGTGGAAGAGATCGGAATTGCCCCGATAATTGCTCTTACTGCTACAGCTACACCAAAAGT
>JAUWPX010000244.1 GCA_030611395.1 Bacteroidota bacterium
GTTATTAATATGATGCGTGATATACAAACCGGAATGATCGAGGATGGAACAGCTATTGGTATGGGGTTGGCAACCGCGATAAACAGGTTGAAAGACAGCAAAGCTAAAAGTAAGGTGATAATCCTTATGACTGACGGTGTGAATAATATGGGTGAAATTGCTCCTGTTACTGCCGCGGAAATTGCACAGTCGTTTAATATCCGGGTTTATACCATAGGTGTAGGATCAAGGGGAATGGCGCCTTACCCTGTACAAACGCAATATGGCTTGCAATACAGAAATATGAAAGTTGAGATTGATGAGGAAGTTTTGAAGGATATAGCTGAAACAACTAATGGTAAATATTTTAGAGCCACAGATAATGACCAGCTCAAACAGATTTACCAGGAAATTGATAAATTGGAAAAGTCAAAAATAGATGTAAAAGAGTTTAGGAGAAAAAGTGAGGAATACCTCCTTTTTGTAATTATAGCAGGTGTATTACTTTTTATGGAAGTACTGGCGCGTAATACGTTGCTAAGAGGTTTGCCGTAAAAAGGGAATAGAGGGACTTTCAACTTTTAACTTAATTATATGTTTCGTTTTGAAAATATAGAATTCATTTATTTACTGATACTGATACCGGTATTGTTAATAGTTTATATTATTGGCAGGAGGATCAGAAAGAGATCATTGAAACGATTTGGTGACCCTGAAATATTGAATCAGCTTATGCCTTTTTTATCAGTTAACCGTCCTGTTGTGAAATTTCTTTTTATCCTGTTTGCCTTAGTATTTATTATTCTTGGAATGGCAAGACCGCAGTTTGGTTCAAAGCTTGAAGTGATTAAAAGGAAAGGTATTGAAATAGTAATTGCGTTGGATGTTTCTAATTCAATGCTTGCCGAAGATATTCAGCCAAACAGACTTGAAAAAGCAAAACAGGCAATAGCACGTCTTGTTGAAAAACTGGCTGATGATAAAATCGGGTTGATAGTGTTTGCCGGTGATGCATATGTTCAGATGCCTGTAACAAGCGATTATATATCGGCTAAAATGTTCCTTTCATCCATCAATACACAGATTGTTCCTAAACAGGGTACTGCCATTGGCTCAGCAATAGATTTGGGTATCAATTCTTTTAGTCCCGATAATGAGGCAAGTAAGGCGCTTATTATTATTACTGATGGCGAGGATCATGATGATAATGCCGTTTCTTTAGCCAGGGATGCTGCTGAAAAGGGAATAGTAATATATACAATAGGTGTGGGTACACCAAATGGCACTCCAATCCCGGTTTATTCAGGCAATCAGCGTTCATTCAGAAAAGACAGGCAGGGAAACGTTGTCATTACTAAGCTTAACGAGAAGATACTTCGGGAAATTTCAAACGCCGGAAATGGAAGCTATATTCGTGCTACTAACAACCGGTTGGGATTGAATATGTTATTTGACCAGATATCTTCTATTGAGAAGAAGGAATTGGAAACACGCATATATTCTGAATATGATGAAAAGTTTCAATATATGATCGGGTTGGCATTAATATTAATTCTATTTGATTTTATACTTTTGGAAAGGAAAAATAAGTATCTTAAAAATATTAAATTGTTTAACTAAGAAATGATAAAATGATAAAATGAAAAGAGTTGGAGCATGCATATTGTTTTTAGTGCTTTTTAGTGCATCTGGTTTCGGGCAGTCGGGGAAAAAGGATGTACGTGAAGGCAACAGGAATTTTAAAGAAAAGGAGTATGAAGAGTCTGAAGTATCTTACAGGAAGGCGATAAACAAAGAGGCTGATCTTTTTGATGCAAGCTTCAATCTTGGTGATGCATTATATAAGCAGGAAAAATACGATGAAGCTGCTACTAAATTTGATGGATTGACAAACCGGGTTGAGAGTAATAAAGAACTGGCGAAAACATACCATAATCTTGGTAATTCTCTTTTGAAATCTCAGAAAATTGAAGAAAGTATTGCAGCATATAAAAGTTCATTGCGATATTATCCTGATGATCAGGAAACAAAATATAATCTTTCTTATGCAAAAGACTTGCTGAAAGAACAACAACAAAAGAAAGAGCAGGATCAGAAACAGAATAAAGACCAGGATAAAAACAAGGATCAACAGGAAAAAGATCAGCAGGAACAGAACAAGAATGAACAGCAGAAGGATAAACAAGAACAACAGAAGCAACCGCAAAAGATATCAAAAGAGGATGCAAACAGACTGCTTAATGCTCTTGCAAATGATGAAAAAAAGGTACAGGAAAAAGTAAAAAAGGCTATAGCGAAAATGCAAAAGGTTAAAACTGAAAAAGATTGGTGAGAAGAAGTGCCTAAAGTGAACTAAATTTTGGAGTGCCTAAAGTTGAGAAGAGAAAAGTAAGAAGTACTTTAGCCCCTTATAATTATGATGATTTTGTTTTATGAAATATCTTTTAGCTAACATACTATTTATACTAACAGTTATCACCTGTTATTCTGATGACATTGAATTTACTGTGTCAGCTCCGGGGGTTGTAACTGTAGGTGAACAATTCAGGTTAACCTATTCCCTTAATTCGAAAGCAGATAAATTTAGTGCGCCTGAATTTGATAATTTTTATGTTATTGCAGGTCCCAGTACTTCTTACAATCAAAGTACACAAATAATTAATGGTAAAGTAACCCGAAATGTTAGCTACACTTATACATATATCCTCCAGTCAACCCGCGAGGGGAAATTTACGATTTCTCCGGCTACTGTTGTGGTAAATAAGAAACAATATTCTACCAATTCGCTGCAGATTGAAGTTATTAAAGGGAAAACTCAGTCACAAACAAGAACTCCGGCTACACAGAGTCAAAATGACCAGGGTCTGGCCAATATTGGCAATGAAGACTTGTTTGTTAGAGTATTAATTAGCAATAGCGATGTTTATCAGGGGGCTCATCTTGTTGCTACAATAAAAATTTATTCACGTGTTAATTTGTCAGGGTTTGAAAAGGTTGATCTGCCTGATTTTAATGGGTTTTATATGCAGGAAATTGAAATTCCACCACTCAGGTCATTGGAAAGGGAAAATATTAACGGTCAGATTTATGGAACCGGAGTAATAAAAAAATATTTATTGTTTCCACAGTACAGCGGTAATATTGTTATTGAACCTGTAGAGATTGAGTGTCTGGTTCAACAAACTGTGCGCAGAACACCACAAAGTTTTTTTGATGATTTTTTTAGTTTTAATTCTGTTCAAAATACAAAAAAATTCATATCAAGTCCTGAAGTTAGTATAAATGTTAAACCATTGCCCGCCGGCGCACCTTCCTCGTTTTCCGGAACTGTAGGTTCCGTTAATATGATTGCCGGGCTGGATAAATCAAGTGTTAAAGAAAATGATGCTGTTACTCTT
>JAUWPX010000061.1 GCA_030611395.1 Bacteroidota bacterium
TTTTTCCATGGCCAGAGAATGCTAAGCGAACCAAGAATAAAACCTGTAAGAAGTGAAATGGTCTGATCTTTATACCGCTTAAATATCCATGACAAAATATGTGAAAAAGCAAGCAGTCCTAATACAGCACCAACACCCACAGGGATAAGTATTCCCATATCAAATTCATTAACCGCTTCAATAAAGATCAATTCGTAGTTACCCATCAGAATTAGAACAAATGATCCTGATAGTCCGGGCAGGTTCATACTGCAAATAGCTACAACCCCACAAAGTATAAGATAATAAATACGGGTATTTTCTGTTGCAGGGGATAAAACTGATAATAGTACAGCTATAAGTGTACCAACAAGAAATGTAATCACAACCCAGATATCAACTATTTCAATTCTCCTTCCGACAAAGTACACTGAAGCGAGTATTAATCCGAAAAAGTATGCCCAGATATAAACAGGGTAATTCTCAAAAAGGTATCCGAGAATTTTCGCCAGGGTTAGTATGCTGATAAAAATTCCGAAAAAAACAGACAAAAGAAAACCCATGTTAATCCGGTTAAAAAACCCTTTAAAATCACCCTTCAGTATCAATTTTGCAGCCTTCAGATCGAATGACTTAATTGAATTAATGAGCTTCTCGAAGATTCCGGCGATCAGAGCTATTGTTCCACCTGACACACCGGGTATCACATTAGCAGCCCCCATCCCTATTCCTTTAAAAATTAGTGAGATTGATTCACGTAGTTGCATAAAGACAAAAGAGTTAAAAGTTTAAACTTTCCACTATTCCCTATTATTTGGTTTCAGTTCATCAGGTAAAAATTCGTAAAAAGTATCACCTCTTAGTCCTTGTCTTAATGCTTCCAGAGAGATTACCTCGTTTGGGGCGATATTACCCAGGTTCACATTGGCACCCAGAAGTTTAATAAACCAAACCTGTTGCGATTTGATAGGAGCCTCCCACAAAACATTTTCAATTTTTACATGTTTAATAATATCATTTATCAGTTCGGTATTTGCTGATCCGTCGCTATTATAAATACCAATTGTTCCACTTTCTCTTGCTTCTGCAATAACTTTCCATGCTCCTGCATCAAGTTCTGCTTTCATCATAAACACCCATTCATCAGGAGAAAAAATTACATCAGCTTGTTTCGAACCCACTTCAGATAATACTTTCACCTGGTCTGACAGTTTACTTATATAATCAATCTTCTGCTCATGAGGTATTATCATTGATCCATCAGATATTTCAGCAAGTTCAAGTTTATATTTATCAAGGACTTTCCTGTAATCATCGAACATATTTCTGATAATAAATGATTCGAACAGGGTTCCTCCGAAATATGGTGTTGCACCGGCTTCTTTATAAATCTTTATTTTTGATTCAAGGTCGTTTGTTATAAGTGCAGTACCAAAACCAAACTTAACAACATCAGTATACTCACCGCTTGACTGCATCATATTTTCAGCTTCGCGGGTGCTTAGACCTTTATCCATAACCATTGTAAGCCCTTCTTCTCTGGGTTTCTTTGTTCGTTCAGGAATATATGGAAGATCAAAATTCATATTTCTATTTTTTGTAGTTTTTAATTAATCTTTTGATTTTTATATTTGTTATCCCTTCTGAATAATAAACATAAAAAGTATCCATTATTTCCGGATTTATTTTTAATGCTTTATCAAGATAAAAAAGTCCTTTCTTTTCATCACCAATCCCAAAATTAGCTATTGCCAGATAACAATAATTATGAATTGATATGCCATTCCCTTCCGGTTCCGCATCAAGTTCGAGTAATGTTTCTGTCCATAATCTGTTTTTCACAAGCATTTCGGCCAGTTCCAATTTATAATCATTATTTTCCGGTTCAATTTCCAGAGCTTTTTTATATGCATTATATGAACCACCTGCCTCACCTATCAGGTCTAAAACCTGCGCCAAAAAAACCTGGTATTCTGAATTATCCGGATCAAGTTTAATAGCTCTTTTCAAACAAAAAATACTCTCATCAAAATTATCTATTTCGTATGCTATACTAGCAAGACCGTTCCATCCTTCGGCATATTCCGGTTCTTCAGACACTGCTTTCCTGTAATATTTTTCAGCAAGATCGTATTTACCAAGCCTTTCATAGCAATAAGCAACAGCTATAATACCATCAACACTTTCATATTCAATCTCTGTGTAATTAAGATATTCAATTAAAGCTTCCTTGTATTTATTCATATCAGCAAGAATATTAGCTTTATAAAATATCGCCGGAGAATTTTCATCATTAATAGCAATAGTAAAATCAAAGGCTTCCAGTGCCTCTTTTTTCCGACCGAGTTTATTATATATTACTCCCAGATTGAACCATGTGCTCTCTGAAAAGGGATACTCATCAAGATAATTTAAATAAAGTTTAATACTTCTTTCCGGATCACCCATTTTTTCATAAGCAAATCCAAGTTCATATAAATATCTATTATTACCGGGATTTAAACGCGTTGCCCTTTCAAGGAAATTAACCGACTCTTTGTAGAAATTCTGATGTTGAAGTGATATTGCAATCCCATATAAAATTTCCTCCTCGTTATCAACATCTGATCCAACAGCTTTATTGTAACTTTTTAATGCTTTGCTAATATCTCCCATCAATGAATAAGCAGCTCCCTTTATTATATAAAACTCAGGGTTCCCGGACTCATGAACTTCAATATCCCGAAGGATTTTCATTGATTTCAGAGGTTGTCCACGTTCAACCAGGAGCTGTGCTTTTTTAAGTTGTATAGCACTTGATTCAGGATGTTGTTTTGCTGCCTGAACAATTACTTCAAGTGCCTTGTTGAAATTATTAATTTCAATATAGTAGTTGATTATACTCTCAAAATCCGAGACATCAAAGAAGTTGCTTCTTCTATTAGCTTTTGCAGCTTCATACAGCTTCACCAGGGCTGTTATCTCATTATCTTCCTCTGAAAAAATCCAATCTTCTTCCATAATTATTATTCAAATTCTTCCGTGCAAATTTAAAATAATCTATTTACTTACTACTTACTTTTTACTATTTACTTCTTACTTGTCTAATAGTGAATGAATCTTTACCTGACCAGATAGACTGGTTATGAGATAAAAAGATTTCAACGCAACCATAACATGTTTTTTTTCATCTGTAATGAAGTAAGGGAATTATTCTCGAAACATATTACCCTGTAAATACCCTCTACCCTAAATTTACCTATTACGTAACTATCCGGGGCCTGTTCAGGTCCCGGTTAGTTTTTTTAACACAAAATTACAACTCCCGAATCCAAATATTGCGATAGCTAACCGGATTACCATGATTCTGCAAACTAAGAGGTAATTTAGCATCATGTGGTTTGTACGAATGGGCTCCGATAAAATTGGTATTGCCCCAAATTGCCACATGATTCTGAACCAGGACTCCATTATGGATAACAGTGATGTATGCAGGTATAACAACTCTATCGCTTTTTCCAAAACGGGGTGCCGTAAAAATAATATCATATGTCTGCCATTCAGCCGGTTTCTTACAGGCATTCACCAGGGGAATATGCTCCTTGTAAATTGATGCAGCCTGTCCGTTTGAATATGTTTCGTTTTCATAGGAGTCGAGTATTTGCACTTCATAGCGATCCATTAAAAAAATGCCACTATTGCCACGACCTTGTCCCTTACCCACCACTTTTTCGGGTGACCGCCATTCAATGTGTAACTGAATATCGGCAAAGGCTTTTTTCGTGAGAATGGAACCGGTACCTCTTTTAACGGTAACACATCCGTTTTCGACTATCCATCCGGCTTCATTGCCTATTTTATTCTGCCATAAATCAAGGTTGCTTCCGTCAAAAAGCACGATTGCATCTGAAGGTGGTGCAGTATATTCACCCGGTGTAACAACAGGTGGCACAGGTTTCCAAATTTCAGTCGATTGAGGTGTTCTTATCTGGCCAGATACCCAAAAACAAAGCGAGGCTGCCAAAACGGTCAAAAGTAGTTTCATAATTCTATTCTTTATTTAGTTTAATCAATTTAAATTTGAAAGTATCCTGCAAGTATATATAACACTAGCAGAATATAGATACTATTTACTACTTTATTTACTTCTTCCGGCTTGCCTTAAGGGTATTCATAAGCAGGGATACAATAGTCATCGGTCCAACACCTCCGGGGACAGGTGTAATGAAACTGCATTTAGGAGCAACCTCATCGAATGCAACATCACCAACCAGCTTCCATCCCGATTTTGTTTTATCTGATTTGATCCTGGTAGTACCAACATCAATTACTACTGCACCCTCTTTAACCATATCTGCTGTTAAGAACCGGGCTTTCCCCATAGCAACAATAACAATATCTGCTTTAGAGGAAAGTTCAGCGATATTCGGAGTACGGCTGTGACAAAGGGTCACTGTGGCATTTCCATGTGAGTTTTTTCTCGATAACAGAATACTTAACGGTGTACCAACAATATTGCTCCGCCCGATAACGACACATGATTTTCCGGATGTCTCAATTTTATATCTCTCCAATAGTTCAACTATGCCGGCAGGAGTGGCAGAAACATATGAAGGAAGACCAATTACCATACGTCCGATATTCACCGGATGAAACCCATCAACATCTTTTTCAGGGTCTATTGCTTCAACTACTTTGTTTTCTGATATATGATCAGGCAGTGGAACCTGAACTATCAAACCGTCAATATCGTCATCACAATTGAATTCATCAATCTTTTTAAGTAATTCATCCTCGGTGACAGATTCCTTCATTCGTACAATTGTTGACTTGAAGCCCACCTTTTCGCAAGCTTTTTCTTTGTGTGAGACATAAGTTTCACTGGCACCGTCTGTGCCAACAAGAATAGCCACAAGATGAGGGATCTTACCTCCCTTTTTTTTGATAACAGCTACTTCATCAGCAATTTCCTGTTTAATCTGGTTAGAAACATTTTTTCCGTCAATAATCTGGTACATACAAGTTGCTTTTAATTACAATTTATAGATAATCTTAATTAGTACCTGCAAGAAAACTCCAAATAACAATATACAAATTACAAATAATATACAATACACAAATCCTAATGACCTAAACATCTTAATATCAGTATATTATATAAATTGTTTGAGATTTATTTACTCACAAGATAATTAATTATAAATGTGTTCCCCGAAAAAACGGGGCAGGCTATGAGATCACTTCGTTAAGTTGTTTTTTGGTGTTTGTCATTTGTGATTTTTATTTCCCCAACGGCAAATTATCCATCATTCGTGCCATATTCTTCTTATTTGACATCATTTTCATCATTTTCTTTGTCTCGGTAAATTGTTTCATCAGACTATTTACTTCCTGGATGGTTGTGCCGCTGCCATTTGCTATTCTTTTTCTTCTGGTTCCATTCATAACATTAGGATATTCCCTTTCCTCAGGGGTCATAGACTGAATAATTGATTCTATTCCTTTAAAAGCATCATCATCAATATCCATATTCTTCATTGCTTTTCCTGCACCCGGGATCATTGAGGCAAGCTCTTTAATATTTCCCATTTTCTTTATCTGCTTGATCTGTGTGATAAAATCATTTAAATTAAACTGGTCTTTAGCAATTTTCTTTTTCAGCTTTCTTGCCTCCACCTCATCATATTGCTCCTGTGCTTTCTCAACCAGTGAAACAACATCACCCATTCCCAGTATCCTGTCAGCCATCCTGTCCGGATGAAAAACATCGAGAGCATCCATTTTCTCACCTGCACTAATGAATTTAACAGGCTTATTAACCACAGACCGGATAGAAAGAGCCGCACCACCACGAGTATCTCCGTCGAGCTTAGTAAGAACAACACCCTCATAATTCAGTCTCTCATTAAACTCCTTCGCAGTATTAACCGCATCCTGCCCTGTCATTGAGTCAACTACAAAAAGAGTTTCCTGCGGATCTAAAGCTTTCTTAACTTCCGATATCTCTTTCATCATGGTTTCGTCAATTGCAAGTCTGCCTGCTGTATCTACAACCAGAACATCATATCCTTGCTTTTTTGCATACTTAACAGACGCTTTTGCTATTTTCACAGGATCCCGGTTATCTTCTTCAGTGTAAACAGGAACACCTATCTGCTCACCAATCACTTTAAGCTGTTCGATTGCTGCAGGTCTGTAAACATCACAGGCAACAAGAAGAGGATTTTTCCCTTTCTTCTTTTTTAAAAGCAAGGCCAATTTACCTGAAAAAGTTGTTTTCCCTGAACCCTGTAATCCGCACACAAGTACTACCGCAGGGTTCCCTTTCAAATTTATCTCCTCACTGCTTCCTCCCATCAGTTCAACTAACTGGTCGTGTACCAGTTTTATTATCATCTGTCCGGGCTTCACAGCATTGAGAACATTTTGTCCAAGGGCATTATCCTTAACAGTATCGGTAAACGACTTAGCAATTTTAAAGTTTACGTCAGCATCAAGCAAAGCTCTCCTGACTTCTTTCAGGGTTTCAGCAATATTTATTTCGGTTATTCTGCCCTGACCTTTCAACAACTGAAATGATCTCTCAAGTTTGTCACTTAAATTTTCAAACATTCTATGGAATATGTTATAAATTAATATTTGCCTTCTGCCTTTTCTCCTCCTTACTCACCCACTTAACTTACTCAACTACTCACCTATTTACATCCTTTCAGGTACTTCGATACCAAGCAGTCCCATGCATTTTTCAATTGTATCCCCTGTAATCTCAGACAATTGTAATCTGAAATTTCTTATTTTATCATCATCAACGCTAAGGATACTAAAATCGTGATAAAACTGGTTAAATTCTTTTGTCAGTTCATAACAATAATTGGCAATAACAGACGGGGTCATTTGAATAGCTGCATCCTGAACGACTTTCGGGAATCCGTCCAGTAATTTTATCAATTCAATCTCTTTTTCATTGGGGTCTAAGCCGGTATTTGTCTTTTTCTGAAATTCAATATTCTTTTCTGAAGCTTTTCTCAGAACCGATTTGATACGTGCATAAGTGTACTGAATAAAAGGACCTGTATTCCCGTTAAAATCAATGGATTCTTTCGGATTAAAGGTCATGTTCTTCTTTGGATCTACTTTCAGAATGAAATATTTCAGTGCACCCAGACCAATAATCCTGAAGATATCCTCTTTTTGTTTTTCAGAATATGTGTCAAGTTTCCCAAGTTCTTCCGACATATCTCTTGCCGTATCAATCATTTCACCTATCAGATCATCTGCATCAACCACTTTTCCTTCCCGCGATTTCATTTTCCCCTCCGGCAGTTCAACCATTCCGTACGACAAATGATAAATATCTTTAGCCCATTTATACCCAATCTTATCCAATAATAGTCTAAGTACCTGAAAATGATAATTCTGTTCATTACCAACAACATATATCTGCCTGAAGAATTTATAATCAATGTATCTTTGATAAGCGGTTCCAATATCTTGTGTCATATAGACTGCAGTCCCATCAGAACGAAGCAGAATTTTTTCACCCAGACCTTCCTTCGATAGGTCAACCCATACTGAACCGTCTTCTTTTTTAATAAGAACTCCTTTTTCAAGTGCCCTGAACACAATTTCT
>JAUWPX010000051.1 GCA_030611395.1 Bacteroidota bacterium
AAAATTGGCGATTAATGAGCAAAACTTAATACAGGCTTTAAACCAGATAATAAAAAGCTATCCTAAAGTTTCCGGCGGACAGGTGTATTTATCGAATACAGCTAATCAGGCATTAGTGAAAGCGCAACAACAAAGTAAAGAGTTTGGTGATGAATATGTTTCGTTGGAACATTTACTGTTAGGTTTAATGAGGGTTAAGGATAACGTATCCGGTTTATTAAAGGATAGCGGATTAAACGAAAAAGATGTCAGGACTGCTATTAATGAATTACGTAAAGGGGAAAAAGTTACTAGTCAAAGTGCAGAGGATAATTACAATTCATTGGAAAAATATGCTGTTAACCTGAATGAAAGAGCAAAATCAGGTAAGCTTGACCCTGTTATTGGTCGTGATGATGAAATACGGCGGGTACTTCAAATATTAGCGCGAAGAACCAAAAACAATCCTATTTTGGTTGGAGAACCTGGAGTTGGTAAAACTGCTATTGCCGAAGGAATTGCTTTTCGGATCGTGAATGGAGATGTACCTGATGACCTGTTGAAAAAGATTATTTTCTCTCTGGATATGGGAGCTTTAATAGCCGGGGCTAAGTTTAAAGGTGAATTTGAAGAGCGATTAAAATCCGTTGTGAAAGAAGTTGTAAATTCCGAAGGTAAAATTATTCTGTTTATTGACGAAATACATACTTTAGTTGGTGCCGGAGGTGGTGGAGAAGGGGCGATGGATGCGGCAAATATTTTAAAACCTGCCCTGTCACGTGGCGAATTAAGGGCTATTGGAGCAACAACCCTTAATGAATACCAAAAGTACTTTGAAAAAGATAAAGCCCTGGAAAGACGATTCCACAAAGTGTTTATTGATGAGCCAACTGAAAAAGATGCTATCTCTATTCTTCGTGGAATTAAAGAACGATATGAAAGTTATCATAAAATAAGAATCAGGGACGAAGCAATTATAGCTGCTGTGCAATTGTCTGTTCGTTATATTTCAGACAGATATTTGCCGGACAAGGCTATAGATTTAGTAGATGAAGCTTCTGCCCGTTTGAGATTAGAAGCAAATTCCAAGCCGGAAGAAATAGATACACTCAATCGAAAAATTCAACAATTAATTATTGAAAAGGAAGCATTTAAAAGAGAAAAAGATAAAACAAGAGTTGACAAAATTAAAAAACAATTAGCCGATCTGGAAGATGAGAGAAAACAACTAATGGCTTTATGGAAAGATGAAAAACATGTGGTAGAAAATATCCAGAAAATAAAGGAGCAAATAGAGAATTATAAATATGAGGCAGAAAAAGCCGAGAGAGATGGCGAACTGGCAAAAGTTGCAGAAATAAGATATGGTTTTTTACCCAAAGCCGGTGAATCATTAAATGAAACCATTGAAAAGCTTAAAGAATATGAGCGGGAAGGGAAAAGGCTTGTGCGTGAGGAGATAATTGCGGAAGACATTGCCGGGATAGTTTCACAGTGGACAGGCATTCCTGTTACCCGGATGCTCCAGAGCGAAAAAGAAAAACTTTTACTAATCGAAAATGAATTACATAAACGTGTAGTTGGGCAAGATGAAGCTATTCATGCCGTAGCATCAGCAATCAGGCGTAGCCGTGCCGGATTATCTGATGAGCGTAAGCCGGTTGGGTCATTTTTATTTTTAGGAACAACCGGAGTGGGTAAAACTGAGCTTGCAAAAGCTTTGGCAGAATACTTGTTTAACGATGAAAACCTGTTGACACATATTGACATGAGTGAATATCAGGAACGACACGCTATTTCACGTCTTGTTGGTGCACCTCCCGGATATATTGGTTATGACGAAGGGGGACAACTAACCGAAGCGGTTAGAAGAAAACCTTATTCAGTTGTGTTATTGGATGAGATTGAAAAAGCACATCCTGATACTTTTAATATCCTGTTACAGGTATTAGAAGACGGAAGGCTAACGGACAACAAAGGACGTATTGCCAATTTTAAGAACACCATCATAATAATGACTTCAAATATCGGGTCTGATATTATACGGGATAATTTTGAGAAATTAAATGAATCAAATTCGGAAGAGATTATTGAAAGCACAAAGAATCAGGTTTTTGACTTACTCAAACATAGCGTCAGGCCGGAATTTTTAAATCGTATTGATGAGTTGATCATGTTTAAACCTTTGAGTAAAGAGAATATTGAAGGAATTATCCGGATTCAGTTAAATAATCTTCTGCACCTGCTAAAAAAACAGAATATCACGTTCAATGTTAGCAACAATTGTATAGAATATCTAAAAAATAAAGGATATGATATTCAATTTGGGGCAAGACCACTTAAAAGACTAATTCAGAAAGAAATATTGGATAAAATATCAATAGCGATGCTTAAGGATGTTGTAAAACCGGATTCACATATTATTATTGATGTTGATAACAATGAAATTGCTATACGTGAACCGGTAAATGAAGAAGAAAAAGTAGAATTTCATTTGTCAATCTGAAAGAATTATACTGCAATAGCAAATTAACCCACGAAATAGATATTCACTAAACGGAAAAAATGAGCAGTTACCAAATACTTTCTACAAAAAATAATAACCCGTTAAAAATTGGAACGAAAGGAAGATTTCTTCATTATATTCTGCTTTTACTAATCTTTGTTACACTTTTAATAATAAATTTTATTTAACATATAACTATTCTAACTTATTCAAAGCAATATCATGAAAAAATTTAACGTAATCAAAATTGCTGTTCTTTTGCTGTCTATTTATAGCATTAATGGCTTATCGGTTAATGCTCAGGTTATTACATCTGAGGAAATAGATAGTCTGGTTGAGAAAACAAAACAAACATTTGAAGTGCCGGGTATAGCTGTAGCAATTGTGAAAGATGGCACCGTAATACATTCAAAAGGATACGGAGTTCGTTCTCTGAATTCAAAGAAAAAAGTTGATGAGAATACGCTTTTTGCTATCGCTTCTAACAGTAAAGCTTTTACTACTGCTTCCCTGGGAATATTGGTGGATGAGGAAAAACTTAACTGGGATGACAGGGTAATTGATTATATTCCTGAATTTAGATTATACAACTCTTATGTTACTGAGGAGTTTACCATTAGGGACCTCCTTACTCATAGAAGCGGGATGGGGCTGGGTGCAGGCGATTTAATGATTTTTCCTGATTCCAACGATTTTACAATAAATGAGCTTATACATAATTTGCGATATTTGAAATCTGTTTCCGGTTTCCGAACCAAATTCGATTATGATAACCTGCTTTATATTGTTGCAGGGGAAATAATTGCAAGAGTATCAGGTAAAAGTTGGGAGGAATTTGTGGAAGAAAGAATTATGAAGCCCCTGGAAATGAATAATAGTGCGGGAAATTTTAGCCGACTGAAGGATCGGTCAAATATAGCAGATGCACATGCTCCGGTTGAAGACAAAATAGAAGTTGTTGATAGTTATTACCTTCAGTTAACCAGTGCAGCCGGAGGAATATATTCGAATATTAATGATCTGAGTAAGTGGGTTATTATGCATTTGAATAATGGCAAATTTGGGAAGGACCTTGATAAAAACCTGGTTAGTGAAAAAGTGCACAGAGAAATGTGGACACCTCAGACAATTATGCGCACCGGAAAAAACGGGCAGTATAATACGCACTTTAAAGCATATGGTCTTGGCTGGGGTTTACGGGACATTAAAGGTTATAAACAGGTATCTCATACAGGTGGTTTGCCGGGAATGGTTACCCAGGTGACAATGATGCCTGAACTGAATTTGGGAATTATTGTTCTCACTAATCAACAATCAGGTGCTGCGTTTACATCTATCACTGATCAAATTCTGGATAGTTATTTAGGAATAACCAACACTGATAGAATACAGGAAAATTATGAACGTATTAAATCATACACGGAATATGCAAACAAAATAACTGATGAAGTCTGGAATGAAATTTCTGCTCAGCAAGAAAATAATATATCAGAACAAATCAATATAGATTTGTATGCGGGAACTTATAAGGATAACTGGTTTGGAGAAATTGTGATTTCTATAAAGGAAAACAAATTATGGTTTGTTTCCAAACGGTCACCAAAATTAACCGGCGAAATGTTATACTATAAAGGCAATACATTTATTGTTAAATGGAACGATCGTAGTATGGATGCCGATGCTTTTGTTATGTTTGAACTTGATTATTCAGGACAAGCTTCAGGTATTAAGATGAAAGCTATTTCGCCAAAAACAGATTTCAGCTATGACTTTCATGACCTGGATTTTAATAAAGTGAAATAAAGAATATGGCTTTGTAAAGGCTAAGGCTAAGGCTGAGGCTAAGGAAGATAAAGATTTCAATTTATATGGAGTCAAAAAAAATAATTTTAAATTCTGACACATACGATATAACATGAAACCAAAAACAACTATTATTCTACATAGTGATCCGCAAAACAATCAGTTGGCTGAGCAGTTCAGATTAACTGTCAGGTCAATTGTATCACAAATTAACCGTGATTTTGATGTGATATTCCTGGGAAAAACGGATGCTGAAACCAGGGATAGCCTGAAGAAGAATTCAATTGAAACTACAGAGATAAATACAGAAAGCAAAAATTTTGCTGTATTGATGAATGAAGCCGTAAAAAAATCGAAAGCAGACAATATTCTGTATATTGATAATAGAAGCAATCCGGTGATTTTGAAAAAAGCCGCACTCGAAGCGTTTCTTATTTCTGCTGTAAGAAACCCCAGATCCGGATTTTTTTATACAGATTATGAACTGGAAGATGGTGGAAATATAAAAGAGATAAAACTTCTCTTCCATCATACAGGCCGGGTAAGGGATAATCAGGATTATGGTAATGTTAGTTTTATCAGAAGGGAAGCACTGGATAAAATTTCTCTTTTTGATGAATCGGTTAAGTATAATTCCCTTTATGATACACGCCTTAAAATTTCCGAACATTATAAACTTACCCGGATCTCAAATAAATATAACGGCTCTTATTATAAAGTAGTCGCCTCCGGAAAAAAGACAAATGTTTTTGATTATCTATTAGCAGGAAAAGATGTTCAGATTGAAGCGGAGGAAATAGTTACAAATCATTTAAAACGGATAAATGCATATATTGAACCGGGGAAATTTGTGACATCGGGAGTTAAATATGACGATGTTTCAACCCTTGCAGCTTCCGTGATAATCCCGGTTGGCCACCGGCCGGAATTTATAGGTACAGCAATCGAAAGCATCCAGGCTCAAACCGTTCAGGATATTGAAGCAATTATAGTTGTAAATGGCAGCGAAAATGATCCTACAATACCTGAAGTAAAGAAATATATGAAAGGTGGCGAACTTTATGATCCCGGGAAACCTGAAGTTTGCCTTGTTGTTGTGGATATTAATAGTATAGGTTTCTGCTTAAATTTGGGAGTAAATCAGGCACGTGGGAAATATTACGTGCAGCTTGATTCGGATGATCGCCTGAAACCTGACGCTGTAGAGAAAATAATTGGTTGTTTCAAATCATTACGGGATATTGGAATGGTTATCGGTTCATACGAAGTCTGGGAAAAAGGTGATGATGGATTTTTATCACGAATGAAGGATATTCCGGTAGTAACACATGATGAGTGGACTGAGGATAATGGAAGAAATAACCTACTGCGTATAAATGGGGCGGGAGCTCCCCGCTCTATCCCAATTCATATTATCAAAGAAATGGGATACTTCGGGATCAATGATGATGCATATGCACGGAATTATGGTGAGGATTATGAAATGGTGAATAAAATTGCTGAATACTATAAGATAGGAAGGATATATGACCCGGTGTATGAAGTTGTTCGTCATTCAGGTGGAACGGATCATGCTATTAACCAGGAGGTTGTCGACCGGAATGATGAAGCAAAAGATGATATGAGGAAAGAGGTAATTTTAAGACGTATTGCTTTTAATAATGAATAGGCATTTATTTTGAAAAATATACTTTTAATAGGAATAGATGGTGGAGCCACTAAAGTAAGCGGCTGGGTAATTAATTACCAGGAACAAACACAGTTGTTTCAATTATCTGATATTAATCTGCAGAAAAAATATTCTGACTACCCTGATTTTAATCCCGGTTATACTCCTGTTGATATAAAAACTCAACTGGATGAGATGAATAAAGAGATAATTCTTACCATGGAGGAAAATAAGCAAGGCGATGTGTATATGAAAACTGCGGCTGATGTCATTATTGGATTGTTGAAAAAATTTCCTGAAAAAAAGGCTCTTATCGGAATTGGAATGCCGGGTCTGAAGACTGCCGATAAACGCGGAATTTCTGCAATTGCAAACGGTCCGCGAATGCCGGGATATTCAGAATTTATTGAATTGAAAATCAGAGAAGAAAACCTGACTCCTGGTGCTCCGATCGCTCATCTTGGGAGCGATGCTGATTATTGTGGGTTGGGTGAAGAATATTCGGCAGATGGATTATTTAAGGATGTACGAAACGCTTATTACCTGGGTGGCGGAACCGGTGTTGCTGATGCGTTGAAACTGGAAGGGAAACTTATTCCGTTCGACCAGGCTAAAAGCTGGATTGCAAAAGCCTGGGAAATGTTATGCGATAAGGGAATATCTTTTGAACGGTATGCCTCTGCAGCAGGAATACAATTTATTTATAGCCGTTATAGCAATATTCCTGTTGAAGAGCTAAATAATAACCATATTTATCCGCCACAAATTCTCGAAAAAGCTTTGTCAGATGATAAAGCCGCGGTTGATACAATTAATGATGTCAGCATCTATATCGCCACATTAATATATGAGCGTATTACAACAATATATTCCGGCTGGTTTGGACTTTTCTCGTTTGTTAATCCTGCCAGGGAATTAACCGAAAAGGATCATAAATACAGAGGTGTACTTTTGGATCGTATAATCATCGGACAACGTCTGGGCGATTTGCTTGATGATTCAAAACAAACCCCCTTGTTATGGAGCAGGATTATAGAAAGATTATCGGAATTATTCAGTAAGAGTAATGATAACCGGCTTAAAAAGAAATATTTACAAAACGGGAGATTCAAGGAAGATTTCATAGCAATTTCAAGGTTGAGGGAAGCACCGGCAATAGGAGCAGGTGTAGATGCATGGATAACCTGTAATAAAAGCTAATTTATGTTAGTACCGGGAGTTATACCTGAAAAAGAACCATTATTACGGGTTGGAATAATCCTGCCTGAAGACAGGCAAAACGCGCTCTCTCTTGAGATTTCAGATTTACATTCTTCAGAAATTCTAATAAATAATTCTCAGACTGTTTCTGTATCTGATAAAAAAATCGAAATTTCAGTGAAAGAAACAGGGATTGAACTGAAAGGGCAAAAAGGAGTTGGATCTGTCAAAACCCTTAAGTTAATACAAAACAATAATGATGGATTTATTCTGGTGGAACCTGTTATCGCGGGACGGGGTTTTCACTGGGCAAAACAAATTAGTGTAAAATTGCCTTATACCATTGAAATTAAAATTGTTGACAATTCACTACTTCTTGTAAATGAATTACCTCTGGAATTATATATTGCCTGTGTAGCTACATCTGAAATGGGTGCTAAGTGCCCTGATGCGCTAATTGAAGCTCAGACTATAGTTGCCAGATCATGGATGCTTGCTAATTTTGAACAAAAACATGTTAATCTTGGTTTGGATGCTTGTAATGATGATTGCTGCCAGAGATACCAGGGAATAAACAATTTAACTGCTCAGTCGAAAGCAGGAGCCATGAATACCCGGGGACAGGTTTTAATGTATGATAGTAAAATTTGCGATGCCCGTTATTCAAAATCATGTGGTGGCATTATGGAGAAATTTGAGAATCTTTGGGAAGGGAAGGCTTTACCTTATATGCAAAACATCCCTGATGCTGAAGAAAAATTTAATGTTGACCTGACAAAGGAACAGGAAATGAAGAAATGGGTGAACAGTGTACCTCACACTTTTTGCAGTCCTCATTATATCCCGGAGAATCAACTTAAGAAATACCTTGGAAATGTTGATGAAGAAA
>JAUWPX010000139.1 GCA_030611395.1 Bacteroidota bacterium
TTACATATTTCACAAAACCGCCAATAAAAGAAAAACTTATCGGCTTAACTTTTGCTTATTCAACACCTGAACAGAGGGCAGAAACACGTGCCGGCTGGAATAAATGGGATGTTATTAACTCCGTGGTTATTCTGAGCGTGATTGTAATGTTCTATATTTATTTCTGGTAGTAATTATTTTACAACAAAGTTACACTGTCCTTCTAATATTTCACCGTTGGCAGTAATCCCATGTACTACTACAACATATTCACCTTGATTATCGGATGTATAGAAATCAAAACTGTTTTTTTCATCTCTATCCATTTTAATATTGGGAATCCAAAACAGGCAATTTCTAAAATCCGGAATTCTTTCATTGTTAGTGTTTGTACCATAATCGGGAAACTTTATTTCTTGTTGGGGTTCGAGGGTTTTAAAATTAAACAGACGCGAATTCCGGGGAATATCTATTCCTGCCATGTCTCCTCCGTGGGAAACCATACTAACAATGCCTCCGAAATGTAAATAACCCCTGATATATGTAGTATTGATTATGTCAATATAATCAATTTTTTCAGGGGATATCGGCAAAATTATTTCAGCATCAATAATTGGAACATGATCGAGGAGTATAAGCGGTTTATATACCGATAAATCGGAATATTCTCCCATAAGAGTAAAATATCGTTTACCTTTTTTCCCTTTAAGCTTTACAGTCGGAATTAATTCAAAAAAGAATTCTTCCAGTGTTGGGAGTTTAACATAATCATTGGTTTTTATTGTGATGAACGGGCTGCCAAAAAAATCTAAAGAAGCAGAGTCTTTTTTTTCAATCGCTTCATTATTTGTAAGAGAATGCCTGAATATTTTTTCAACCTGCATGTTGAACATAATTTCCCGGATAAGCTCTGATTGTTTTGATGATAAAATAAATGGTTGCTGAGGCAATTGTACAAAATCTGTTGAAAAGTTTTTATCTACAAGAATCTCAACCGGAAGGTCATTGCTGGTTTCAACAGTAATAAACAGGTCCTGAATACCTGTATGGTTAGGTAAAAAAAAGCGAAATCTTCCGTCCTTGTCAATCGGAGAGCCAATATATTCCGGATTATTTCCTAATACTGCCAGATGAATTCTTGCATATGCCACAGGAGTTTTTTCCTTACCTGTAACAATCCTGCCGGACAATGATAATTCTTTGGTTTCAGGAAAATAATTTACAAATTCCGGATGATCGGCGTTTTTGCCGGCAGGAAATCTTATCCTGTACATGTTTGTGTCAAGAACTCCTGTTTTAACTACTGTAAGGCAATACCCATCGGGTGAAAATACACTATTTTCTGGTAAAGATACACTTATGGTTGCCTTTTCACGTTTTGCATATATTTTCTTATCGGTATTACACCGGATAGTTTTTCTATGAATTTCAGAATAATTCTGTATTGAATCTGAATTTGTTACAGGCAGATACTTGCCGGTTTCGAATTCATTATTATTTGGGTTAATAATTGTAATACTATTATGAAAATAATTTGTTGGAGGGAAATTACGCATCCACTTTGTATAGGCCCTGATGTAATAAAGCCCTGTTGGAGTAGCTTCAGGTATTTCGATATATCCCCACGTTCCACGTTGGTTTAATAAGTATTTGCCTTGTGCAACAGACCTGTTTGTCTGGCTGATAATCTCGACATAAAGTATTTCGCTCCAGTTTGTTGTTCTTAATAGGGGATAACTAAGGCTAAAAAAAACCCTGAAAAATATCTTCTCGTTCACGGCATAAATATTCCGGTCGGTAAACAATTGAAAATTTTCCTTAAAAACAGGTGATTTTAACAGGACCGGATCATTGATCAATGACTGGGCATTCGTCCTGACCTGTGCCTGGGAAACTATAAAAACAGCAATAATATATAAAATTATTTTTTTCACATTCTATTCGTTTTTTATTCCCAGAAATCAGGTCTTTCAGTTTTCCCACCACCTGCCCTGCAATCGAAGCAAGTCCCATAACCTACTCCATAAGGCGGTCCTGTTCCCATTGGTGACAGTGATATCATATAAACCGGGAATATTGTATACATGCTCAGTTGCCTTTCATACTCAATACCTCTGAGATAGCAATTTGGCCCGTAGATCCTAAAATTAAATGATTCGGAGACAAAAATGCGTTTTTCGGGTACCGAAGAAACATCGAAAAAACCTAACACCACTTCTTCAGGATCATTTATATTGGAAATATTTCCTTGAATTTGTACAGGCTGGGTTTCATATAATCCGCCTCTTTCCTGGCTCTGCTTTTGTACCTGAAACCAATAATCATATGCCGTATTGCTTAACGAATATTGCTTTACAAGAAGGCTGTATTTTATTTTCAATCTGCTGGTCTGGTTAGAGACATAATGTAATGGAAATTTATTGATAGTATTACTGGTTGAATGCCGGGTTGTGAAAGTATATATTTTACGAATTGGTTCTGTCCTCCAGCAGCGGAAAAGAAAAAAAGGATCGTCAATTGGATGTATGGTGCCATCGTAATAATATTGAATCCTATACGCTGCTTCATACTCCCATGTTTCTTCAAGTTCCCAGCGGTAATTCCTGGCAAAATCACCGGGGGGTGCGTTAAGATCAAGATAGAACTGAATGCCATTCAAGGGCTTGTCAGGGTCATTAGTTTCCCTGGTCTCTATTTCGTAATAAATACTATCAATAGGGGGGCTGGAAGATAATAGTTCATTAAAATCCGATTCATACTCATTCCCATCAGTAGTTATGACTTTTACTTTATATTGAGTGCCAATATTTAAGAAATCTTTGGGTATCCACTGCATATACAGTCCGGAGTCACTTTCATAGAATTCGAAAGCATTCCCATAGTTATCAACAACTTCAACCTGACAGTCCGGTTCGGGAATTTTATGAGGATCATAATATGGTGCAGTACGTGAAATATGAATATAATGATAACCTTCCTGATCAGTAATCTGTCCTTCTATTACAAGTGACTCCTCACTTTCATCAATATTTGGTGTAAACGGTTCAATACATCCTCCTAATGTGATGAAAATGAATAAAGGTATAATTATGTTCTTACTCACTGGCATAATTTCCAAACTTATAATTCCATGAAAGAGTAACTATCTGTGTTCCGAATATAGACATCTTATACCCGTTTGTTTTTGCCCCTTCAGATTTGAAGTAAACTGAGTATGCATTTTTCCTTCCGGTAAGATTATAAATGTTTAACATCCAGAAACTGTGGATCACTTTTTTTGATTTAAGGTTTCCTTCCAGGTTAAAAGAAAAGTCTATCCTGAAATAGTCAGGTATACGGTATTTATTTCGTGAAGAATAATTTAATATTTCCTGTCCATTAATATAATAAACTGATACGGGATAAGTAACGGGTCTGCCCGTGTTATATATCATATTAGATGAAAAACTTAACCTGCGGTTTATCCTGTAGTTTACTATTAGATTTATTGCATGCGGCTTAGAATAATTTGCCGGGTAGCTGTTTCCATTATTAATTTTCTCCCATAAATTAGTTCCATTGACAAGCACATTAGATTTAGAATAACAATATGAAAACCATCCGTTTAATTTACCTGCTTTTTTCTCAAGCATCAGTTCAATTCCGTATGCGGTCTGAGTTCCCTGTAAAACATCGTCTTCAATACGAGGACTATAAATAAAGTCAGCACCATCTTTATATTCCACAACATTTTTAGTTCGTTTGTAATAAGTTTCTATTGATGTTCTGAGACCTGTTTGGAGAAAATCTTTATAAAAACCGGCTGATACCTGATCGGAATAAGGAGGATTGATATGATAATCACATAATTTCCATTGATCAACAGGTGAGATGGCAATGGTATTGCTAAGCATATAAAGATATTGTCTGTTCCGGTTGTAAGAGACCTTTATGGAACTGCTGGCGCCGGTACTCAGGTTTAAAGCAGTCCTGAGTTCCGGACCGGAATATGTTTTAATTATTTCTCCGGCAGAAAACAGAGTAGTATCTATTATATTCTTACTGTTTTTAGGCATTCCCTGATTATATTTATAAACTTCATCAGGTCCCAGAAAACTGTATAAACTATACCGGATTCCACCATAGAAAGTGAGTCGTTCTGAAATTTTGAGTTTATCACTAAAATAAACCGCACCTTCTATACCATTTTCAGTACCCAGGTGAACCGGAAGTCTGCTTGATTCCGGTCCGAAAGGCACAACATCACCCCGCTCAAGGTCATAATAAATTAAGCTTCCGCCAAAAGAGATTATGTGCTTTTGATCAGGAATCCAATGCAGATCAGATTTCAGTTCATAATGACCAATCTTGTATTCATGCTGATATGCTGAAAAAGAATATTCTTTGTTTATAGTGTTGAATGAATAATTTCCGAAAACAGCAGCAAAGTTGGATGAAAGTGAGGATGAAATACGGTGCCGCCAGATTACTGATCCCCCGGAGTTGGAATAATCATAATTATTGAAATCGGCCAGGTCAAAACGGTCAGAAGAAAAATACCCGAATATTTTGAAAAGATTATTTTCATTTGGTTCGATATTGATATTGTCTGAGAGATCGTAAAAAGAAGCTTTGCTGTTTCTTAAATCGATATTTTGAAGTCTTGATAACAACCAATCAGAGTATGTCGACCGTGCGCTTATTACAAAGGAGCTATACTCTTTTTTCAACGGTCCTTCTATAGCAAGATGACCAGTAATCGGGCTGATTCCTCCACGGGAAGAAAACTTGTTTTTATTTCCCTGCCTGGTGGAAATATCGAAAAACGAGGCTAATCTTCCGCCATATTCAACAGGAATGTTGCTTTTATACAGACTGAAATCTTTAACAATATCAGGACTGAATGAGGAAAAGAACCCGAACAGGTGAGACGTATTATAAACCGGAATTTTGTTGATATAAAACATGTTCTGATCAGCAGGGCTTCCGCGTACATTGAATCCTGCCGAACCTTCTCCTACACTTTGAATCCCGGGCAACATCTGCGCTACTTTTAACAAGTCTTTTTCACCTAACACAAGGGGTATTTCTTTAATTGACTTCATATTCAAACTTTCAAACCCCATTTGTATGCCACGTACATTATGAAAACGGTCAGCT
>JAUWPX010000008.1 GCA_030611395.1 Bacteroidota bacterium
ATAAGTATTTCAGTTATTCCTAATCTGTTAATTTTTTTTATTTTTATTTGGCTTTATAAAATGAAAGCTGCCAGAGGAGTTTTATTAAGCACCTTTTTATGGGCTTTCTTAATTCTGGCAATCAGGCTTTTCGGATAATTCCGTAAGGCGCTAAATATTCACTTAATATGAGGTATTACATTATAACAGGAGAAGCATCAGGAGATCTTCATGGTTCAAATCTTATGAAAGAGTTGAAGAAGAGAGATCTGAATGCTGAATTCCGGTTTTGGGGTGGTGACCTTATGTTAGAGCAAGCTGATAATATTGTCAGGCATTACAGGGAGCTTGCTTATATGGGATTGGTTGAGGTTCTGCAAAATCTTGGAAAAATTATCCGGAATATCCGTTTTTGTAAAAATGATATTATCAGTTTTAAACCCGATGCAGTAATATTAATTGACTATCCCGGATTTAATTTGAGAATTGCACGTTTTGCAAAACAACAAGGTTTCCGTGTATATTATTATATTTCACCTAAGGTATGGGCATGGAAACCATCCCGTGTTGAAACAATAAAAACATGTGTCGATAAAATGTTTGTGATTTTTCCGTTCGAAATTGATTTTTATAAGAAGCATAATTTTGATGTTGATTATGTTGGAAACCCTATTCTTGATTCAATTGATAATAATACTAAATCCCTTGTATCAAAACAGGAATTCATTACAAAAAATAGTATAGATGAGAAACCAATAATTGCCCTGTTACCGGGAAGCCGTAAACAGGAAATTAATAAAATAATTCCTGTGATGCTTGAGATAATTGACCAGTATCCTGAACATCAGTTTGTTATTGCTGCTACTTCAGGAATTCCAGCAGATTATTATCAATCACTTATCCCGGATGAAAGTGGTATTAAAATAGTTTATGATCAAACCTATGCTTTGCTTAATTATTCTTTTGCGGCTGTTGTAACATCGGGAACAGCCACACTCGAAGCTGCTTTATTGAATGTTCCTGAAGTTGTCGGGTACATAGCCAATAAATTGTCTTATCAGGTAGGCAAAAGGTTTGTCAGAGTTCCTTACATTTCGTTAGTAAACCTGATTATGGGAAAAGAAGTTGTCAGAGAGTTTATTCAGGATGAGATGACAGGAAAAACAATAAAAAAAGAGCTTGACCGGTTATTATTTGATATTGAATACCGTGAAAATATGTTGAAAAATTTCAGCGAACTGAAAAAAACGATAGGTAAACCCGGGGCTTCAAAAAGAGTAGCTGAACTGATATTGAAGGAAATGAACAAAGTAAAATACAATGAAGCATAAGTATTGGATATTATTCCAATTGTTTATATTTCTTCTGCTTTTCCTGAATATTTCTTGCCTGGCTGAAAGAATAACTATCAGCCTGTACAATAACTATAATCTCCAATCCGTAATAATTTTGCCGGAATCCAGTCCGTTTGGTGTAACACTTGACAATTCAGTGAATATAATTATTAAGCCCGGAGATACTTTATTTCTTTCAATAACGGGTGATTCTCTTGAAGTAGTAAAGCTGAATGGTTTTCACAGAACTTGTCGTGAACTCAGAATGACGGGAATAAATGAAAATGCAACTTTTAAGGTGAATCCGGTAATTCCGGTACTTGAGGAACGTGAATATGATGGTGATATTATTGTCAGTTTTGATATCAACAGGTTATTATTGGTGAATAAAGTTCAGGTTGAACAATATTTGGCAGGTGTTGTGTTATCTGAAGGTGGTGCCGGAGGGTTGGCTGAGTATTACAAAACACAAGCAATTTTGTGCAGGACTTATTTATATAAGCATATAAACAAACATATTGAGGAAGGATTTAACCTTTGCGATGATGTTCATTGCCAGGTATATAAAACACGGGGGAGTCAAATTGAAAAAATAAATAATGCAATAAATGAAACGGCTGGTCTGGTTATAGTTGACCGGAATTCCGAACTCATTACTGCAGCTTTCCATTCTAACTGTGGTGGTCAGACAACCAATTCAAAAGATGTATGGATAAAATCCTTTCCTTATTTTCAAAGTATCAAAGACCCGTACTGTCATAACGGGAATAATAGTACCTGGACAAGAACTATTTCTGTTGAAGAATGGTTGAATTATCTGAAAGAAAATGGTTACAGTGGCAATGATGTAGATTTCGTTTCGTTTGAGTTTAAACAACCTGTTAGAAAAACTCATTATATTGTTGATGATTTTATCCTGCCGTTAAAAAAGATCAGAAACGACTGGACCCTGAAGTCATCTTTCTTTAATGTAAACTATCAGGATAATCAAATAGTTTTGAAAGGTAAAGGATATGGTCATGGTGTTGGGCTTTGCCAGGAGGGTGCTATGGAAATGGCTCGTCAGGGTAAAAACTTCCGGCAGATTATTGATTTTTATTATCAGGATATAAGGGTTGTTGTCTTTTAGTAACTAACACAATAATGATTACATTATTTATTAAAGAATTAAAGTCATTTTTTAGCAGCCTGACAGGCTATATTGTAATAATTGTTTTTTTGATTGTTAATGGACTTTTTTTATGGGTTTTTCCGGGTGATTTTAATGTTCTGGAAAGTGGATATGCCACCCTGGAATCATTTTTTATAATAGCACCATGGGTTTTTCTGTTTCTTGTTCCTGCAGTTACCATGAGAATGATTGCTGAAGAGAAAAGAACGGGTACTATCGAATTGCTTTTAACCCGTCCGTTAAGTGAGTTTGAGATTATTTTTGCTAAATTTTCTGCCGGTGTTTTACTGGTAATCTTTTCATTAATACCATGTCTTATTTATTTTATGACTGTTTTTTTGTTGGGTAATCCGCCGGGGAATATTGATACAGGTGGAACATGGGGATCATTCATTGGATTGTTTTTTCTGGCTACTGTTTATGTATCAATAGGGGTATTTGCTTCTTCTTTATCCGAAAACCAGATAATTGCTTTTATAATTGCTGTACTGTTTAGTTTTTTCTTTTTTATTGGATTTGAATATATCAGCTCAATAGATTTTTTTGGCAATCTGCAGGAATATGTTCTTAACCTGGGAATTAAAGAGCATTATAGTTCAATGAGTCGTGGAGTATTAGATTCGAGAGACATGGTTTATTTTGTGCTTGTGGATGGGCTCTTTATTATGTTTACCCGGTTAGTTTTACAAAGTCGTAAATGGTAGAAAGTAACTACGAATAATTAAATAAATTCCAGTGAAAAAATCCCTTCGTAGAAATAATATTATTGAATTGCTGATGACACTAATTATCGCAGTGCTGCTGGCATTTATTTTTTCACATATTTATTACAGGGTTGACCTTACATCGGAAAAGCGATACTCATTGTCTTCCAGTACCAGGCAAATACTAAATGAGCTTGCCGGTCCTGTATTTGTTCAGGTTTATCTGGATGGCGAAATGCCTGTCGGGTTTAAAAAACTGCGACGTTCTGTTAAAGATATGCTTGATGAGTTTAGGATACAGTCAGGGAAAAAGATAAATTATGAATTCATTGATCCTTTTGATTTTGATACCCAGGAAGAAAAGAAGGAGATGATGGGAACTCTCTATAAGAAAGGTTTACAACCAATAAATATTCACGACAGTGATGAAGAAGGTGGCGTTTCTCAAAAAATGATCTTCCCCGGTATGATAATTAATTATAACGGCATGGAGATGATGGTTAATATTTTGGAAAATAATTCTGCTCAAAGTGCTGCTCAAAATCTGAATAGCTCTATTGAAGGCTTGGAGTATAAGATGATACAGGCTATCCAAAATCTTAGTGCTGATACAATTTATAGTATTGCATTTTTAGAAGGACATGGAGAACTTGATGAATTTAGTGTTGGGGATATTACTTATGAACTGGCAAAATACTACAATGTTGATCGTGGTGTAATAGGGGGTAAGTTAAATATCCTGGATAAATATGCTGCTCTTATCATTGCAAAGCCGGAATTAAAATTTTCTGAAGCTGATAAGTTTGTAATTGATCAGTACATTATGAATGGTGGTCGTGTATTATGGTTGTTGGATGCCGTACAGGTAAGGTCGGATAGTCTGCAAAGTGCTGGTTTTACAGCCGGATTATACAGACCATTAAATTTGGTCGACCAGCTTTTTAAATATGGTGTCAGGGTAAATCCGAAAATTGTTCAGGACCAACAATGTTCCATAATCCCGATAAATATTGCTTTAGCCGGGCAGCAACCCAGATTTTCTCCTGTTCCATGGATATATTTTCCATTACTAACTCCTTTAAATAACCATCCGGTAACTAAGAATCTTAATCTTATAAAATCAGAATTTATCAATACACTTGATACGGTAAGTGCAATTCCCGGTGTAAAACGAAAATATTTATTGTACACATCAAAATTTTCGAGATTAATTAGTCCTCCGGTAGGAATTAGTCTTGAAGAAATAAAAAATCCCCCCGCCCCGAAAGAATTTAATGTATCTTTTTTGCCGGTCGCTGTTTTGCTGGAAGGAAGCTTTGAGTCTGTTTTTAAGAATCGCCCTACTGACCGGTATATTGGTGAAATGAAATACGAGGTTATCGAAAAGAGTGTACATACAAAGATGATTGTAGTGGCTGACGGAGATATTATCAGGAATGAAGTACGACGTACAGCTACAAGGAATATTCCTTTACCATTGGGTGAGGATAGATATACTAAAGAAAAATATGGGAATAAAGATTTTATTCTGAATGCAGTAAATTATCTTATTGATGATTTTAACCTGATGAATATCAGGTCAAAAGAGTTAAAGTTAAGATTGCTTAATAAGGAGAGGATTAAGAAAGAGCAATTTAAGTGGAAACTTATTAATGTAGTATTCCCTGTTATTTTTATAATATCTTTTGGAGTTTTGGTTGTATTAATCAGAAAGAGAAAATATACAAGGTGGAAGATTTGAAGAAACAATCAGGTTTTTGAAATGCGGAAAATACTATTATATATTATTGCAGTAATTGTTCTGATAACCGGCGCCGGTATTATTTATTTAACAAAAATGGGTACACCATTTGGGAAAGATGATTCCGGTTTTGCGATTGAAAAGGTAAACAAAGTAACGAAAATCGTTCTGACATCGGAGCAGGGAAAAGTTGAGCTGACAAAAATACCGGAAGGCTGGCAGGTGAACAAAAGGTTCATGGCCCGGGAAGGTTCAGTGGAATTTTTACTACAGGTACTCTCCCGTCTTAAGATAAAATCGCCGGTTTCGGATGAGAAATTTTTAAAAGAAACAAAAACCATTACAGAGAATGTTGTTTTTATTGAAGTATTTGAGCAATTGAGGCGAATAAAAAGTTTTTCATTATATAAAGTAAATTCAAATTCCTATGCCAATTATGCGCGTACACGCGAAGGAGCAAATCCTTATGTTCTTTATATTCCGGGTTTTAATAAACCTGTTGGATCATTTTTTGTGACTAAAGAAAAATTTTGGAAACCCTATATAATTTTTAATTACAGACCGGGGATGATAAAAGCCGTTAAAATGGATTATCCCGATTCTCCTGAAAAATCTTTTCGTATTGTAAAAACAGTAGAAACCCGGTATAAACTATTACAGGATGGAAGAGAGGTTTCTGTGTTCGATACATTAGCAATTGAACGGTACATATCATATTTTAGGAATATCAGGTTTTATAGGTGGGAATTGGAAATAGATAATGTGGAAATTGATTCTGTGATTTCAACCACACCGGAATTTATTCTCACAGTTACTGATAGTACCGGAGAACATAATACAATAAAAACTTATTCTAAAACTCCCAGCCATAATGAGGTATTTGTGAAACAAAATGATGAAAAAGAGCTTAGCGTGGCGAGGTATTTTGATCTGGATCCGGTTATTAAAGAAATAAAATATTTTTTAACGAAAGGAAAATAGGAAATGTATATTGGCTCTCTGACATTTTTTTTGTATTATTGATAATTATTTTTCTCTCGATTATATAAGGGTTCTGAAAATATTTATTTTGATTAACGATAAACAATCAAACAATGAAATTTGTTATATCCAGCACAGAATTACTGAGTCATTTACAGGTAGTTAGCAGAGTAATCAGCTCAAAAAACACATTACCTATTTTAGATAATTTTTTATTTAAATTGAGTAAGAATGAGTTGGAGATTACTGCCTCAGATCTTGAATCAACCCTTATTACCAGGGTAGTTCTTGAAAATGCTTCAGAGGAAGGAAGTATCGCGATACCTGCAAGGATACTAACTGATGCCTTGAAAGAATTTTCGGAACAACCATTGACTTTCGAAATTAATCTGGATAGCCTGGCAATTGTTATCAATTCTGAGACAGGAAAGTTTAATATTGTTGGCCAGAATGGAAGCGATTTTCCGCAGTTGCCCGGGTTGAAAGATGAGCAAAAAATATCCTTCAAGATAGCACCTGATGTGCTCCTTGCAGGCATTACCAATACAATTTTTGCCACAGCAGAAGATGAATTACGACCTGTAATGAATGGGATCTTTATTGAGCTGTCTCCGGATAACCTTACTTTTGTTGCATCTGATGCACATAAACTTGTAAGATACCGAAGAACTGACGCCAGTGCTGAAACTGATTCATCTTTTATTTTTCCAAAGAAGCCGGCTTCATTACTGAAAAATGTCCTTCCCGGGGAAAGTAATGAAGTTTCTGTTGAGTTTGATGAGAAAAATGCATATTTCATTCTTGAGAACTACAAGCTTGTGTCACGACTTATTGATGGGAATTATCCGAGTTATTCATCTGTAATTCCGACTGATAACCCGAATAAGCTGACTGTTGACAGGGTTGGATTTTCCAATGCTTTGAAAAGAGTTTCTGTATTCTCAAATCAGGCAAGCAATTTGGTGAAACTTAAGATTTCAGGTAACCAGATATCAATATCAGCACAGGATCTGGATTTTTCAATATCAGGTCACGAAAGATTTAACTGTCAATATGATGGCGAAGAAATGGAGATTGGATTCAAATCAATTTTTCTGATCGAAATTCTTTCAAATATTTCTTCTGAAAATGTGATGATTGAATTGTCTGATCCAACACGGGCAGGCTTACTCTTCCCTGCAGAAAAGGAAAATGACGGGGAAGATGTTTTAATGCTCCTTATGCCAATGATGATAAATACCTAATTAAATCTTCTTCATGGAATTGAACCTGAGAAATCCAATTGCTTTTTTCGATCTTGAGACTACCGGAATTAACGTGGCAAGTGATAGGATTGTTGAAATTTCTGTATTAAGGATTGATCCTTCCGGTAGTGAAGAGTTACTAACTCAGAGAATCAATCCTACTATCCCAATTAGTGAGGAAGCTTTTGCTATTCATGGAATTTCGAATGATGATCTTTCAGATAAACCATCCTTTGCAGAATTTGCCGGGAAATTGGCAAATTTTCTTAAAGGATGTGACTTTGCCGGATACAACTGTAATAAATTTGATATTCCTTTATTAGCGGAAGAATTCCTTCGTGTGGATATGGACTTTGACTTTAAGAAGCATAAAGTAATTGATGTGCAGGTGATTTTTCATAAAATGGAGCAAAGAACTTTAAGTGCTGCCTATATGTTTTATTGCAATAAAAAACTTGAGAATGCTCATAGTGCTGAAGCTGATATTATAGCTACATATGAGGTGCTAAAAGCACAACTTGATTTTTATTCAAACCTTAAAAACGAAGTAGATTACCTTAGTAAGTTCTCATCACATAAAAAGACCGTTGATTTTATTGGACGAATTGTTTATAATAAAAATGGTGAGGAGGTTTTTAATTTCGGGAAACATAAAGGAGAGAAAGTGGAGGATGTTTTTAATAAAGAACCAAGCTATTACAATTGGATTATGAATGGTGATTTTCCATTGTTTACAAAAAAAGTGTTAACTGAAATTAAGTTAAGGCCAATTAATAGTAAATAAATAAGGCTTTTGCGGATAATGTTTCCAACCGGATAAACCTGATACTTGTACCATACTAATTAATATACAAATGAAAATTATCTGTATTGGACGAAATTATTTGAAGCATGCAAGGGAGATGGATAGCCCTGTTCCTACAGAACCAATTTTTTTTCTGAAACCTGAATCTGCAATTATAAAAAGGAATAAACCTTTTTTTATTCCTGATTTTTCTGAGGAAATTCACCATGAGGTGGAACTGGTATTGCAAATTTGCAGGTTAGGTAAAAGTATTGCTCCTGAATTTGCTCATAGATATTATAATAAAATTGGAATTGGGATTGATTTTACTGCAAGAGATATCCAAAGAAAATGCAAAGAAAACGGGTTGCCATGGGAAAAAGCTAAGGCATTTGATGGAGCTGCTCCACTTGGTAAGTTTGTGAAAAAAGAAATTCTGGGTGATGTTGGCAATATTGACTTTAAGCTTGAGATTAATGAAAATACCGTACAGCATGGAAATTCTAAAGATCTTATTTTTCCTTTCGATGAATTAATAGCATATGTTTCAAGATTTTTCACCCTTAAAACAGGTGACTTAATATTCACCGGTACTCCTGAGGGAGTAGGTCCGGTGAAACGAAACGATGAGCTTAAAGCATATATTAATAACGAGCTTCTGCTTGATTTTATGGTGAAGTGATAATATAATCTACCTCTCTTGAACTGAGTTCCGACACAAGTCCTCTGAAATAGTTTTTTACGTATTCATCGGTTGTATTTCTGATAATAAACTTTGAGGCTTCAACCGGGGGCATTTTTTTAACTATCACATGATGATTAATCAAATTGATTACATCAGGCGGACCGCTTAAACCATTAGTTCCATTTTTATGTATGATCCGGTTATTAAGACCGGTAAAAAAAGCCCGTGTCAGATCAAATCTTTTTATATGTTTTTTATAAAATGTTTCTATATGTCCGAACGATTCTGTGAAATAATTCATACGACCGGTGAGGTTTTTTAAAACCATTGGAGCAATATCTTTAACGGGAATGCCTCGTAATAAATAAATTTCAATATATCTGTAAATACCGGTTAATCCAAAAGCGTCCAGATCGTCACAAACACTGAGTATTTTAAACAGATGTTTTGGGTTTTTGATTTTGGCAAATTTGTTTTGGTATTTTTTATCGTCGTGATTTTCAATAACATCCAATAATTCTTGTGGGTTGTTTATATCTTCAGGCTGATATTCCTCAATAAATTTTTTACATATTTTTCTGCTTTCTTTCCCATGAGTTCTATCTATGGTTACAGACATTCCGGTGTCATGAAGGAAGGTAGCTATTATTATTTTGGTAAGATCAGCTTGGGAAAAAGTGATTGCTTGTTTTTCCAGTTGTTTAATAAGTTCTTTGGCTATAATCCATACCCTGTAATGATGATCTTCGTTATGGGAGGGGAGATGAGTTTGACTGAATGCATTTTGACAAGTGGTATAAAGCGGAATTAACCAACTTTTTTCAACTTTTTGTAATTGACTCAGAACATTCATAAAAGATTAATACAACAAGTATGATAGAATAGAATGTTTTAAACAAACTAAAAATTTATGCAGTGGCAAATTAATTACTGATCATCTGCTGGGCAATATCCAGAATAGTTGTATCATCAATAGTCACTATCCCTCCATCGGGACCTTGTTCATAATGAATGCCTGCCGATTCACCCCTGTCATAATTTGATCCGCCAAAATAATTTCTGACAGTTTCGACATTGAGATTTAACCGGGTAGCAATTTGCTTCATACTACCATTTGGCAAACTATCCTTGATTCTCCTCAGTTCGTTGAACGTAATTGTTTTTGACATGAATCAGCTTTTATTTTATTACTCAAAAATTATGAATTCACAAAAATAACTATTTTGGTTTAATAACATTATAAATGCAGTTATTAGTATATGATTTTCTCAACATCACGAATGATATACACATCATAATCACCCAGATACTTAAATCCCAGTTTTTTATATATTTCAATAGCCGGTTTATTATTTCTATGAACTTCTAACTTGATTTGCCTGTTTTTTTGTTTTGCCAGATTCAGTGTAGCACGGGCAAGCTTTTTCCCCAGGCCCTGATTTTGAAAATCCGGATCAATACCAAAATGATGCAGATATAATCGTCTTCCATCGAAGGTCATCCATGAAGTTCCAACAAGATTATTGGTAGTTGTATCTATCATTACAAGGAATTTTCCACCTATGTCAAGACTTTCTTTTATTATTACATCATTATCCCCCCGAACAGATCCCCCCATTCCTGTTACTTCCCAGACATGAATGACTCCTTTATAATCAGCCGGCTCATAAGCCCGGATTAGAAATCGGTCAGTTCCCATTTTAGTCTGTTTTTGAAATTTTCCTATTCGTCCTTAATGACATACAACTGTGATGTTCCATCCTTAATAACGATAATTGGTTCCCCACGATCAATATACCCTATTTCTGAACGTGCGTCATAGATCTCATTCTCGATTTCAACTTTCCCTGCAGGACGTAAAATTGTAGCGGCAACACCTTTTTTACCAATAAGTTTTTTCTGATTAGCATCAATGCTGATGAACCCATCACTTATATTCTGCACTGAACTAAGAGCAAGGTTGGGGAAAGTTTTTGATGTGAATAGCTTCTTGCTAAGGTACAGAGATAAAATAAATGAAACCATCGATGAAAAGATTACAAGAGCTAAAGCTCCAAGTAAAGTTTTGATTCCAAGCGTAATATCGAATTGAAAAATTATATTATCAACCATACTAAGGCTTAATCCGGTGACTACCAGGAAAATACCTGCCACTCCGGCAATTCCAAAACCGGGTATTACAAAAACCTCTAAAGCAATTAAAATAATTCCGGCGATAAACATCATAAGTTCCCAGTTTTCAACAAGTCCTTCAAGATAAAGGGGAGCGAAATATAAGATAGCTGCAATAATTGATGCTATCAGAGGGAATCCTACTCCGGGTGATTGCAATTCAAAATATATACCCCCTATAATTACCATGATCAATAATCCATGAAATACCGGGTTCACTAGAAATCCAATAATTGCTTCTAAAGGTGTTTTGATGTATTCTCTTAATTCATAGTTATAAATACCTGCTTTCTCAAGCATTTCTTTTATATTTTCAGCTTCGCCTTCGCAGTAACCGTTTTCGATAGCCTCTTGAGTTGTCATTGTCAATACCTGGCTGGAATCTATTATTCCATCTACCTGTAACCGCGGATCAACCATTGCTTCGGCAATTTTTGGATCCCTGTGCCATACTAATGTTGTATCATTTCCGGTAATAACAGTATCTTTTCCATGCGCTTCGGCAGTTGCTCGCATAGTTGAACGCATGAAAGACTGATATTTATCAGGAACAACCTCTCCCTGACCATCAACAACAGTAGCCGCACCAATACTTGCTCCTTTTCTCATATAGATACTATCGCATGCTACCGCGATTAATGCACCTGCAGATATTGCCTGATTATCAATGAATGCTAAAACAGGAATTGGACAATTAAGAATTCTGGTGCGGATTGAGTCAGCTGCATCCAGCATTCCTCCGTAGGTATTCATGTGGATTATAATCCAATCTGCTCCGATAGATTCTGCTTCATCCAGACTCTGTTTGGTTACTCTCCATATCGGGGGAGCAATTTGTTCCTTAATATCAAACTTATAAACTAATACTTTAGCAGTTGTATCTGGCTCTGATTCAGCCCTTGCAGGTAATGTCCATGCAAAGCTTACAAATGCAATAAGGATTGATATAATGAATATTTTCTTGCGCATAACTTGTTTTTATTCAAAGATAAGACATTTTAATTTGTATCGAAATATAAAGTTATTCATTGATTTATGTCGAATTATTTTGTTTTATTGTCTTCATAAATCTTCAAGATATTGAAAAAATAATTCCATTGCTTTAAGTTTTTTATCATCAAGGTGATAATCGATGTTAGTGGTCAGGTATATTTTGAGGTCAACTCCTTCAGGAAGCCGGTTATTTGCAAAGTAATTGATAACTTTATCAAGGTGGTTGATGCCATATTTAAGAGCAGAATCGAATGTTTTTTTAAAATCCCTGTCAATTTGTTTGTTGGCAACCCAGGCAGCAAATACAAACGGCAAACCTGTAAACTTTCTCCATTCATCTGCAAGATCATATCTGTAGGGGAATCTTTTTTCAGCCGCGAAACAACGATCGCCTATTAACACAGCTCCATCCTGTTTATTTTTTATGTTATTCTCAAAACCTTCTGTAGTCGGAAGCCACCGGACGTTAATATCCCAGTAATGCATAGCAAGTATTTTAACAAGATTCACTGATGTTCCTGATTGATAATCAAGATAAATCCTTTTGATTTTTTCTAAAGGACTATTACTAACAAGGATTACTGATCGTACTTCTTTATTAGCTCCAATACAATATTCAGATACTATTTCGTAGAAATCTAATTTGGGGATCATAGTAATTGGCACTAAGCCAATATCAACTTTGTCTTCAGCAAGGTTCCTGGCGCACAGAGAAGGATAATCTTTCTGCAGTATTATCTTCTTGCGGATTGAACTGATTTCCAAACCATAAATAAATGGATACGTATTGGCGTACGAAACAGCTGAAACTTTGATCTTATTCATTTATAAAAGCCTTAAATCATAGCCTTGGAATATTCCGGGATGCAAGAAATGAGATATAATACATTGTTCACAATTCGAGCTGTAAAAATACAATTCCATTAACAACAAACAATAAGCAGCCCATGGAATAATTCTAATTTTAACTATACTAAGAATCTAATTTTGCTTACTTTTGTTTTTTCCTAAGGGTTAAAAGATGAATTTTGAAGAATTAACTGCTATCACGCCTATTGACGGCAGATATAGAAGTAAAGTAAAGAAGCTCGAATTATATTTCTCAGAGTTTGCCCTGATAAAATACAGAGTGAAAATTGAGATTGAATATTTTATAGCTCTTTTTGACATTCCTCTAAAACAACTTTCAGGCTTTAATAAGAAGGATATACCTGTTTTGCGATCTGTTTATCAGAATTTTTCAATAGATGATGCCAGGAAGGTAAAAGAGATTGAAAAAACAACCAGGCACGACGTAAAATCAGTTGAGATTTTCTTAGGGAAGAGGTTTGAAGAGTTAAATATTAATGGGTTTTCAGAGTTCATCCATTTTGGCTTAACCTCACAGGATATTAATAATACGGCTGTTCCACTTGCTTTGAAGGAGGCAATTTATAAGATTTATTATCCTCTCATTGGCAAAGTAATGGATCGGTTGAAAGAATTATCATCTGAGTGGTCTGATATTACAATGTTAGCCCGGACACATGGGCAACCGGCCTCCCCAACAAGATTGGGAAAAGAAATTGCTGTATTTATTGACAGACTGGAAGCTCAACTTGAATTGCTAAAAACAATTCCATTTTCAGCGAAATTCGGAGGTGCAACCGGAAATTTCAATACTCACCATGTTGCCTATCCGGAAATTGACTGGATATCTTTTGCAAACCATTTTGTTAATGATAC
>JAUWPX010000409.1 GCA_030611395.1 Bacteroidota bacterium
TCCTCCGCCACAACCGGATCACTCTTAACATTGTAGTTTCTCAAGGCTTCCAGAGCCACTTTAACCGTTGAAACCGGAGTTTTTAATTCATGAGAGATATTGCTGATAAAACTGTTCCGCATCTCATTTAACCTCAACTGCTTCATAATATTTCTATATGCAAGGAAAAATGCTGAAGCAGTCAGGATTATCAATATCAGGGCAAATAATATTTGTGGAAATATCTGTCCATACAGATACGAACGATAATTTCTTATTATTGCAGTTGGAAGGTCTAAAGCCATATTGTTCAATACCAGATATTTCTGTTTGTCAACTGTTTTTTCTGTGTCAACAAATGCCGTAGTCCAGATTGGTAAAAAATTAAAATCGTGCTTCCCTAATCGTGATTCAAAATCAGAAACAAATAACGCCGAATCAAGTCCGGGTCCAAATCCATTAAAAAACTCCTTGTGTTTCCATGAACTATCATTCGAATGCTGAACAAATAATCTTACACTTCGCAGAAGCATATTTTCATCCAATCCCTGACTTTCATCCCGAAAAGACCTAACATCCAATGTATCACTTGATGAATTCAACCTTATAGTAACTATTTCCTTCCTGTCCTTTTCACTCTTACTGAAAGGCATGGATCCTTCTACAATTTTGAATGAATCAGCCATCATAATAGCCCTGGAATGAGTTTTAATATTATAGTATTGATTGGTGGAGTCATCCATTGCAGGCTTAATAACATTCTTAACCAGCATGGAGTCAATCGCCACATTATATGACTGTTGATAATATGAATACATATCCTTCAATAATGCATTCTTTTCAACCTTATACTGACTGTTTAGCCAGTATAAAGTAAAACAGATCAGCAGAAGCTGACTAATCACCATCAGAATAAGTATCCACTTATGTTTAATTTGTGTTCTCATTATACTAATCTGCACAAATATAATATGATACATAGTACAACCAACAGGTATTAACCTTTATTAACCTTAATTCACCAGGGTTTAACCTTTAATAATCATTTGACTTACTACTTTTGATCCCAGCAAAATATTCTATCAATTGTAATATTAACGTAAACATTTTAACCATGAAACGAATTTTATTGACATGCACATTAATACCATTTGCCTGTTTGCTTACTTCTTTTGGGCAAACTGTACAAACAGGTACTGTTGTATTTGAAGAAGTTGCTAAAATTGAAATTAAACTTGAAGGTGAGATGGCTGCCATGATGAAAGACTTTCCTAAGGAACAACGATCAAATAAGGTGCTTTATTTCAGCCCTGAAGCTTCACTCTATGAAAAAGCTAAAACTGAAAATGCTGGCGATGCAGGCGAATTTGGACATTCCTCCGGGAATATGCGGATTATGATGTCTATGCCGGAAAATAAAGTATTTATAGACCTTGAGAATAAAATAATCCTTGAGCAACGTGAGTTTATGACCCGTATATTCCTTATTAAGGCAGATATGCCGGAGAAAAAATGGAAAATTTCCGGTGAACAGAAAACAATCCTTGATTATCCATGTATTGAAGCAACACATACCGATACA
>JAUWPX010000378.1 GCA_030611395.1 Bacteroidota bacterium
TGTTTGGCGCTACATATATGGTGCTGGCTCCCGAACATGAACTGGTAACCAGGATAACTACGCCGGAAAACAAGAAAGAGACAGAGGAATATATTCAACATGCAACTGATAAAAGTGATCTGGAAAGAACTGACCTTGCAAAGGAAAAAACAGGGGTTTTTACCGGGGCATATGCCATTAATCCTGCTAATAATCAAAAAATTCCGATATGGGTAGCCGACTATGTGCTAATATCTTACGGTTCGGGTGCTATTATGGCGGTTCCCGCGCATGATCAGCGTGACTGGGAATTTGCCCGCCATTTTGATCTTCCAATTATTCCCGTACTGGAAGGCGGGGATATTGACAAAGAGGCATTTATTGAAGACGGGGCACATATTAATTCCGGCTTCATAAATGGTCTCGGTAAAGAGGATGCGGTAAACAAAATGGACAACTGGCTTATTGAGAAAAAATTAGGCAAAAAAGAAACTAATTATAAAATACACGACTGGGTATTTTCCAGGCAACGGTACTGGGGTGAACCATTCCCTATCCTGAAATATGAAGACGGAACTGTTCGCTGTCTCGACGAAGATGAGCTTCCGGTCACTTTGCCGGAAGTTGATAAATATGAACCCTCGGGAACCGGGGAATCACCACTTGCCACTATCGATTCATGGCTCAATATTACCGATCCGAAAACAGGTAAGAAAGCCAGGCGCGAAACAAATACAATGCCTCAATGGGCAGGAAGCTGCTGGTACTACCTCAGATTCTGTGATCCCGGAAATAACGAAAAAGCATGGTCGGATGAAGCAGAAAAATACTGGATGCCGGTTGATCTTTATGTGGGTGGTGTCGAGCATGCTGTGCTGCATTTATTATATGCCCGTTTCTGGCATAAAGTACTGTACGACCTCGGACTGGTTTCTACCAAAGAGCCTTTTAAGAAACTTGTAAATCAGGGACTTATATTAGGTGAAGATGGTGAGAAAATGAGTAAATCAAGAGGCAATGTCATTAATCCCGATAGTGTTATTGAAAATTATGGAGCTGACAGCCTGAGATTGTATGAAATGTTTATGGGACCGCTTGAAAAAGTGAAACCCTGGTCGGAAAACGGAGTGAAAGGAGTGTTTGGTTTCCTTATCAGAGCATATAAATTTTTTGCGAATCCTGATAATCTCAAAAAGGAAACCGAAGATACTGATACTCTTAAAGCTCTGCATCAAACCATAAAGAAAGTTGAAAATGATATTGAGGGGTTAAGATTCAATACTGCAATTTCGCAAATGATGATCTTTACAAATCATTGTTTGAAAGTTGGGACTGTTACCAAAAACACAGCAGAAATATTTACTAAATTATTATCACCGTTTGCTCCTCATCTGGCTGAAGAGTTGTGGGAAATACTTGGAAATAAACCAAGTATTGCAAATGAAGAATTTCCGGTATATAATGAAGAATTTCTTAAAGAAGATACTTTCGTGTACCCTGTTTCATTTAACGGAAAACTCAGGTTTAAAATTGAGCTTTCACTCTCGCTGGAAAAAGAGGAAATAGAGAAAGCTGTTCTGAATGATAAAAGAGCAGAACGGTGGCTTGATGGGAAAAAGTCGAAAAAAATAATAATTGTTCCCAGGCGAATAGTAAATGTGGTAGTATAAAGAGCTGAGGGCTGAGATCAAAGTGCTAAGAGCGAAGAAAATTACCAGTAACCTGTTCGGAAAAAACTAAAAAATTGAATAAAAAAATTGCATATGTTTTGTTTCTGCTATTTTTGGGGATACTGATATCTATTAACCCTGCCTGCATAAAAACTACCGGTGCTTTTAGCGAGTTATTACCAACAGACAGTATTACAGCGCCAAAAGCTGTTCTTACAAAATATGGTATTTCATGTGATTCATTCAACCTGATTGAAAATAAAATAAAAAAGAACCAGTTCCTCTCCGATCTCTTAACAGAATATGGAGTTCCCTACCCTGCTATTAACCGTGTTGTCCAATTATCCCGGGAAGT
>JAUWPX010000246.1 GCA_030611395.1 Bacteroidota bacterium
TAGGCACTTTAGGCACTTCTTATTATGCAATTTGAATTAACTTCTGATTATTCACCTACCGGTGATCAACCACAGGCTATTGCAGAACTGGTTAATGACTTACGCGGCGGCACCAAATTCCAGACTCTTCTTGGGGTTACAGGATCAGGAAAAACATTCACTGTTGCAAACGTAATTGAGCAAATTCAGCGCCCGGTACTGGTACTTAGTCATAATAAAACCCTTGCGGCACAACTTTACGGTGAATTCCGCCAGTTTTTCCCCAACAATGCAGTAGAATATTTTGTATCGTACTATGACTATTACCAGCCGGAAGCGTACCTCCCTGTTACCGACACATACATTGAAAAAGATCTTTCAATAAATGATGAAATTGAAAAGCTAAGACTCAGTGCAACTTCATCACTCCTTTCGGGACGAAAAGATGTTATTGTCGTATCGTCGGTTTCCTGTTTGTATGGAATTGGGAATCCTGAAGATTTTCACAGTAATACCAATTGGATAAATAAAAAAGAAAAGACCAGCCGTAATGCTCTTCTCAGGAAACTGGTTGACAGTCTTTATTCCAGGAATGAGATTGACTTTCAGCGCGGAACATTCAGGGTTCAGGGTGATACAGTCGATGTTTTTATTGCCTATGGTGATCATGCAGTACGTATTGTCTTTTGGGGAAATGAAATTGAAGAAATTGAGACCATAAACCCGGTAAATGGAAACACTATTGAAGTACTCGATCAGGTAGTAATCTACCCTGCAAATATTTTTGTCACAACAAAAGAGAGGATGCAAAAAGCAATCAAACAAATTGAAAATGACATGTTTGATCAGGTACAATATTTCAATGATATTGGAAAAGAATTTGAAGCTAATAGACTCAGGCAAAAAGTTAGTTATGATCTTGAAATGATAAGAGAACTGGGATACTGCAGTGGTATTGAAAATTATTCAAGGTACTTTGACGGTCGTAAACCGGGTACCCGGCCTTTCTGCCTTTTAGATTATTTTCCAGATGATTTTATAACAATTATTGATGAAAGTCATGTTACAATTCCCCAGGTAAGAGCTATGCATGGAGGAGACCATTCAAGAAAACAAACTCTTGTTGAATATGGATTCAGGTTACCTGCGACAATGGATAACCGGCCACTCAATATTGATGAATTTGAGGGATTAACCGGTCAGACCATTTTTATGAGTGCCACTCCAGCGGATTATGAACTTCAAAAAAGCGAAGGTGTTATTGTCGACCAGGTAATACGACCAACAGGATTACTGGATCCGCCTATTGATGTACGTCCCAGTCTTAACCAAATCGACAACCTTATATCTGAGATTAATAAGCGTATTGAACTAAAAGAGCGGATTCTTGTCACAACCCTTACCAAACGAATGGCTGAAGAATTATCGGCCTACCTTTTAAAACTTTCAATTAAATGTCAATATATACATTCTGATATTGATACACTTGAAAGAATTGAGATTATGGAAAACCTCAGGTATGGAAGGATAGATGTTATTGTAGGTGTAAACCTGCTACGTGAAGGACTGGATCTGCCTGAAGTATCTCTTGTTGTTATTCTTGATGCTGATAAAGAGGGGTTTCTGAGATCAGAACGATCGCTTACCCAAACTGCTGGCAGAGCAGCCCGCAATATCAATGGGAAAGTAATAATGTACGCTGATAAGATCACCAGGTCTATGCAGAAAACTATTGATGAAACAAACAGAAGAAGAGAGAAACAATTATTTTACAATGAAGAAATGGGAATAACACCCAGACAAATCGTAAAAGCATCCAAATCAATTATGGGTGATATCACAGGGAAAAAAGCGGGTGAAAAATTCTATGCCGGTCCTCAGACAAAGGATATTGCCGCCGATCCAATAGTAAAGTATATGAACGAAGAAGCACTGAAAAAAGCTATTGAAAAGACCAGGAAAAATATGGAAAAAGCTGCTGAAGAATTAAACTTCAACGAAGCAGCAAGATACAGAGATGAGATGTATGAATTGCAAAAGATGTTAAAGGCAAAGTAAAAAACAGAGAGCAAGTTTGAAGAGGTTTAAGGTTTAAGGTTTCTTAACCTCAAACATTCTTCAAACCTCAAACTAATATCAACCAAGATATGTTTTAAGCAACTTACTTCTGGAAGTATGCCGCAATCTCCTGATTGCTTTTTCCTTAATTTGTCTCACACGTTCCCGGGTAAGTCCAAACTTCTCTCCTATTTCTTCAAGTGTCATTTCCATTATTCCTATTCCAAAGAATAACTTAATAATATCACGTTCCCGTTCAGTTAGAGTTGCCAGGGAGCGATCAATTTCCTTTATAAGCGATTCAGTTAATAATAATTTATCTGCCTTTGGAGAATCGTTATTTTGAAGAACATCAAGCAAACTGTTGTCTTCTCCCTCAATAAATGGAGCATCCATTGAAATATGTCTTCCCGAAACTTTAAGTGTATCAGTAACTTTATCTCTTGGCAGTTCCAAAGATTCAGCCAGTTCTTCAGGTGACGGCTTCCTTTCATTCTCCTGTTCAAACTTTGAAAATGCTTTATTTATTTTATTCAGAGACCCAACCTGATTTAATGGTAATCTTACTATCCGTGATTGCTCGGCTAATGCCTGTAGTATGGATTGTCTGATCCACCAAACAGCATAAGAAATAAATTTGAATCCTCTGGTTTCATCAAATTTTTCTGCTGCTTTAATCAGACCAAGATTCCCTTCATTAATTAAGTCAGGAAGACTAAGTCCTTGATTCTGGTATTGTTTAGCAACAGAAACAACAAATCTGAGATTGGCTCGTGTCAACTTCTCAAGTGCATCTCTATCTCCTTTTTTTATTCGCTGAGCCAGTTCTACTTCTTCTTCAACAGAAATAAGTTCCTCTTTGCCAATTTCCTGCAAATACTTATCTAATGAAGCACTTTCTCTGTTGGTAATCGATTTGGTTATCTTTAATTGTCTCATTTTCCCTCCTAAACGAAAATTTTTGCAAATGTATGCCTTTTTATCTAACCAGTCAAGATTAATTCAAAAACATTTTTTTATTCTTCCCTGCCCGTCCGGTCAGGTAGGCATCATTCCCTTAATTTCTGAATTTATAACTAAAAAATGTGCCATTTGGCTGGATACCTTCAATTGAATATAGTGCCCTTCCTCCTCCCAGATTGTTCTTTATATCATCAACTCCATTAACTTTTTTATCATTTATTCCGGTAATAATATATCCATTTTTTAATCCCAGCTCTTTAAGCGGTCCATCACCAACATTAATAATCTTTACACCACCGCTAATCCTATACCTGTCAATTACATCTTTATTTAATTCTTCAAACTCTGCACCAAGAACCAGA
>JAUWPX010000001.1 GCA_030611395.1 Bacteroidota bacterium
TTTTTCAGTTGGAGAACTTATTGCAACTCCTCCCGGTGGAATTACAGAGTGTACCTTTAACTGGAGCAAGTATAACCCGTTGGATTCAATTTTTGATTCCTCATTTCAGATTGATACAAATGTGAGTACATCAACAGCAGACAGCCTTGAATCAGGAGGGTACAAGGTGAGAATCAGGGATGCAGGCAGTATGGATACTTCATTTATTGCATGGGTATTTGTTGACCGGCCATATGATAGTATGAGGATTCAAAATTTCACTTGTGAGTATATTGCATTTAACGGATATACAGGCACTACACCTTTTTTGTATTATGATACAACTGATAATTCCTCTGTTTTACTTGGAAACGGGATAAGTTTTCTCTGGTGGTCTGATCCTGAATCTTCGATTCCGTTTCCGGATATTGAAATTAACCCTGTTACCTATCAGCCTCCTTATGAAGATACATGGTATTACCTTACTGTAACCGATAGTTTCGGATGTTCAAATGAGGCGTCCCTGTTTTACGAATCAATTCATGTAAAGGCAGATTTTGAGCCGGATCCATCGGAGGGGGAAGCTCCTTTAGAGGTTTCGTTTACAAATAACTCCCTTAATGCTGTTGAGTATGAATGGCGCTTTGGTGATGATACAATATCAATACTTGAGACCCCTGCACCGCATACTTATTATGATCCAAACATTGAATATGAGGTGGTACTTATAGCAAGAAGTGAGGATCATTGTGTTGATACTTTTAAGTTCCGGTATATAAAGGTTGATCCTTCTGCTCTTGACATCCCTAATGTTTTTACACCAAACGGAGACACTTATAATGATAAATTTATAGTTTCCGGGAAGTCATTACAGAGTATTTATGTTCAGGTATTCAACCGGCTTGGAAAAAAAATATATGAATATACCGGACATGGTGCAGCAATAAAGGATTGGGAAGGATGGGATGGTAAAATTAATGGCAGATCGGATGCAAGTCAGGGTATATACTATTACATAATAAGAGCAGTAGGTTATGATGACATCCAATACAAAGGCAAAGAATATACCGGAGTTTTGTATCTCTACAGGGAAAAATAAATATTAATCCTCTTCTTGTTCTTCTTCAAACTTTTTGATAAGTTCTGTCTGCAGGTCGCCCGGCACCTGAGTATATTCTAAAAATTTCATTGTATACATTGCCCTTCCGTTAGTCAGAGAGCTAAGTGCGGTGGAGTATTTATTCATTTCCGCCAATGGGATTTTAGCAGAGATTTTCTCAAAATCTTTTTCACTGGTCATTCCAAGAATAATTCCTCGTCTTCCCTGGAGGTCGCTCACAACATCGCCCATTCTGTCAGAGGGTACAAGAATATCCACTTTATAAACAGGTTCCATAATTTTCGGACCGGCATCTTTAAATGCATTTTTGAATGCATTTCTTCCCGCGAGTCTAAATGATATCTCGTTAGAGTCAACAGGGTGCATTTTACCGTCATAAACAGCAACACAGATATCTCTTGCATAAGATCCGGTGAGAGGACCTTCTTCCATTTTTTCCATTACACCTTTTAAAATAGCCGGTAAAAACCTGGTATCAATTGCTCCACCTACAATGCAATTATAGAAAACAAGTTTTCCTCCCCATTCCATATCATATTCATTCTTTTTCCTGACTGATACTTTTATTTCACGGCCATCTATTTTATATAACTTAGGGTCATCCATTCCTTCTTTGTATGGTTCAATAATCATATGCACTTCACCAAATTGTCCGGCACCTCCTGATTGTTTTTTGTGTCTGTAATCAGATTGAGCTGATTTTGTAATGGTTTCGCGATAAGGTATTCGTGGAAGCAAGAATTCTGTATTTACATTAAAAATATTGTCAAGGTGCCATTTTAGGATATTCAAATGGTGTTCCCCCTGGCCAAAAACGATAATTTGTTTTAATTCTTTGGAATATTCTATCAGGATTGTTGGGTCTTCTTCATGCATCCGCTGGAGAGCCTCCCCGAGTTTTTCTTCGTCACTTTCACTAATAGGTTTGATAGCAGTTCTGTATTTCGGTTCCGGAAAATCGATATTATTATATTTCCAGTTTTGGCCTGCAATGTTCAGTGTATGATTAGTCTTTGTTTCTTTCAGTTTTACAGTTGCTCCAATATCCCCGGCTACCATTTCAGATACTTTTTCTTTATTATTCCCTGCCATAACATATATTTGAGCGATCCTTTCTTTGTTTCGTGTGGTAGAATTAATTAAATCCATTCCTACAGATATTTTACCTGACATAACCTTAAAGAAGTTTACTTCTCCAATATGTTCTTCGATTGCAGATTTGAAAACAAACAAGGATGCAGGGCCATCAGGGTCGCATTTAATCTTTTTTCCTTCAGCGTTAACAACAGATGGCATATCTGCAGGCCCGGGGACAACGTTTACAATAAATTCCATTAATCTTCCGATTCCAATATCTTTTTTCGCTGATATGCAGAAAACAGGGAAAATTCCTCGTTGAATAAGTCCTTCTTTTATTCCTGCACGCATTTCATTTTCATCAAGAGTCTCCTTTTCAAAGAATATCTCCATTAGTCCTTCATCATTTTCCGCAGCTTTTTCGATCAATTCATTTTGAATATCCTCGGCATGGGCCAAATGATCTGATGGGATATCAGTTATTTCGGGTTTACCTCCATCGTTTGGATACTTATACATTTTCATTTTTATCACATCGACAATAGTGTTGAATTCAGAACCTTCATTAACAGGGAATTGAGTAAGAACAACATTATTACCAAATCTTTCCTTTAAAGATTCAATTGTTTTCTCAAAGTTTGATTTTTCATGGTCGAGATGATTTATCGCGAATATCAGAGGTTTATTAAGGGTTTCGGAATGACGGAATTGGATCTCAGTTCCAACTTCTACACCGTTTTGAGCGTTTATTAACATAATACCGGTTTCTGCGGGATTCAGCCCGGTTATCATTCCGCCAACAAAATCATCAAGACCAGGGACATCAATAATATTTATTTTATAGTCATTATAAATGCTATATAAAACAGAGGGAAAAACAGAACTAGTGTTCTCCTGTTCTACTTTTTTGTAATCAGAGACTGTATTTTTCTTTTCAACCTGTCCCTTTCGTTCAATAACACCTCCATTAAAAAGGATTGCTTCAGACAGAGTTGTTTTTCCTGCACCGGCATTTCCTAATATGACAATATTTTTTATTTTATCGGCTTGATATGTTTTCATCTACTTTTGGATTAAATATTAATTAAATACACACATTTTATTATTATATAGTATCCTATTTACATTTAATGTATCTCTAAATTTTGCGACACAAAAATAATAATTTTTTACAACAATCAATGGCAGGGAATAAATGGAAGAATGGAAGGCTCAACTTTTTACTTTCAACTCTTTTTATTATCCTGAAGAACCTTAATATTTATTCAGTGCAATGAGTTTTTTTCGGAAGGGAAAATAATGTAAATTAATTATTGATCAGTCTTGTATTTTGAAAAAAAAGAATACCTTTGCAAACCAATTTGACAAAATTATTTAACGTAAACACGTGATTATATGCCTACAATACAGCAATTAGTTCGAAAAGGAAGGAAAAAGCTGGTGGAAAAAAGTAAAGCTCCGGCACTGGATTCTTGTCCTCAGAGAAGAGGTGTTTGTGTCAGGGTTTATACAACCACTCCGAAAAAACCTAATTCAGCAATGAGAAAGGTTGCAAGGGTAAGACTTACTAACGGTAAAGAAGTGAATTCATATATACCCGGTGAAGGGCATAATCTTCAGGAGCACTCAATTGTATTAATCAGGGGAGGAAGAATTAAAGATCTTCCTGGGGTAAGGTATCATATTATCAGGGGGGCTCTTGATACATCGGGGGTTGATGGTAGAACACAACGACGTTCGAAATACGGAACAAAACGACCAAAAAAATAATTATATAACCCATTGAAGGATTCAGATAATGAGAAAATCCAAAGCTAAAAAAAGAATTTTGGTACCAGATCCAAGGTATAGTGATGTCCTTGTGGCAGAATTTGTAAATAACCTTATGATGAATGGGAAGAAGAGCCTTGCTTATACTATTTTTTACAATGCTCTTGATATAGTAGGTGAGAAAATAAAGGATGATGAAAATACACCACTGGATGTTTGGAAAAAGGCACTGGAAAATATCACTCCACAGGTTGAGGTTAAGAGTCGCAGGATAGGTGGTGCAACATTTCAGGTTCCAATGGAAGTGCGTTCTGAAAGGAAAGTTTCAATCAGCATCAAGAACCTGATTAAATACTCCAGGAACAGAGCAGGAAAAACCATGAGTGATAAACTGGCAGCCGAGATAATGGCTGCATATAATCTGGAAGGCGGAGCATTCAAAAAGAAAGAAGAAACACACAGAATGGCAGAAGCGAATAAGGCTTTTGCACATTTTAGATTTTAGATATTTGATAATCGGAGTATAATCTGAGAATGGATAAGAATTTAAAATATACGAGGAATATTGGGATTATGGCCCATATTGATGCCGGTAAGACAACAACAACCGAAAGGATATTGTTTTACACCGGGATAACACATCGTATAGGTGAGGTTCATGATGGAGCGGCTCAGATGGACTGGATGGTACAGGAGCAGGAACGAGGTATTACAATTACATGTGCTGCAACTACTACTTTCTGGAAATATCAAAACAATGACTACAAAATAAATATTATAGATACTCCAGGACATGTTGATTTTACTGTTGAGGTTGAAAGATCGCTAAGAGTACTTGATGGTGCTGTTGCTATCTTTTGTGCTGTTGGAGGTGTTGAACCACAGTCAGAAACTGTCTGGAGGCAGGCTGATAAATATAATGTTCCCCGTATTGCGTTTGTAAATAAAATGGACCGGGTAGGGGCGGATTATTACAGTGTCGTAAGCCAAATTAAGGATAAATTGAAATCAATTGCTGTTCCTATCCAGATTCCGATAGGTTCAGAGGATTCCTTTAAGGGGGTAATTGACCTGATTGATAATAAGGCTGTAATTTGGTATGACGATGAAACAATGGGGACCAATTATAACCTTGTTGAGATTCCTGAAGACCTGAAAGAGGAAGCTGCGGAATGGCGGGAAAAAATGCTTGAAGCAGTAGCTGAAACTGATGATTCACTACTTGAAAGATATTTTGAAGATCCGGATCTCATTACACCGGAAGAGGTTCGTGATGTAATTAGAAGAGCAACCATTGAAAGGACAATTGTTCCTGTTATGTGTGGGTCTGCTTTTAAGAATAAGGGAGTTCAAAGACTTATGGATGCTGTTGCAGGTTACTTGCCAAGCCCGCTTGATGTAGGAGCTATTACCGGAATTCATCCAAAGATCAATAAAGAGATTAAAAGGGATCCTGACAATGAACAACCACTGGCAGCACTTGCTTTTAAAATTGCAACTGACCCATTTGTTGGAAGACTGGCGTATTTAAGAATTTATTCAGGGACTATCCATTCCAATTCTACTGTATATAATCCCAGAACCAATAAGCGTGAAAGAATTACGCGTCTTTACCAGATGCATGCCAATAAGCAGAACCCAAAGGATAAAATTGAAGCAGGAGATATTTGTGCTGCAGTTGGGTTCAAATCTCTAAAAACAGGTGATACCCTTTGTGATATTAAACAGCCAATTTCCCTGGAATCAATGGTCTTTCCCGACCCTGTGATAGGGATTGCGATTGAGCCAAAAACACAGGTGGATGTGGATAAGCTGGGAATTGCACTTGGGAAATTGTCAGAGGAGGATCCTACTTTTCAGGTAAGAACTGATGAAGAATCAGGGCAAACAATTATAAGAGGCATGGGAGAATTGCACCTGGAGGTATTGGTTGATCGCTTAAAGCGTGAATTTAATATTGAATGTAATCAGGGAATACCACAGGTTACTTACAAAGAAGCTATTACTGAGAGTATTAAACAAACAGAAGTTTTTAAAAAGCAGACAGGTGGTAAAGGGAAATTTGCCCATATCGTTGTTGAGATTTCGCCTGTTGATGAGGGTGAAAAGGATTTACAATTCATTAATAAGGTTAAGGGTGGTAACGTCCCAAAAGAGTATATTCCGGCAATAGAAAAAGGATTCCGCGGTGCTATGTACAACGGTCCTTTAGCCGGTTACAAAATGGACAATCTGAAGGTTGTGTTAATAGATGGTTCTTTCCATCCCATTGATTCAGATAGTTTGTCTTTTGAGATCGTAGCAAGGATGGCATACCGTAAAGCAACAAAAAAAGCACATCCTGTATTGCTTGAGCCAATAATGTCAGTTGAGGTAGTAACCCCTGAAGGGTATATGGGTGATATTATTTCTGATATAAATAAACGACGGGGTCAGGTGCAGGGTATGGAATCAAGATCGGGAGCAAGGGTTATTAAAGCTATGGTTCCCCTGGTTGAGAATTTTGGATACGTTACTGTTTTACGCACAATTACTTCAGGCAGGGCAACTTCCTCAATGGAATTTTCTCATTACGAAGAGGTGCCTCCTGTATTGTCCGATGAGATTATTGAAAATTCAAAAGGAAAAATTTTAGTATAACATAATATATAATGAGCCAGAAAATCAGAATAAAACTAAAGTCTTATGACCATAACCTGGTTGATAAGTCGGCTGAGAAGATCGTAAAAACCGTGAAATATACAGGGGCAGTTGTAAGCGGACCAATACCCTTACCAACTCACAAGCGTGTATTTACCGTTTTACGTTCTCCATTCGTGAATAAAAAATCACGTGAGCAATTTCAGCTTTCTTCTTTTAAGCGACTACTTGACATTTATAGTTCAACACCTAAAACTATTGATGCATTAATGAAATTGGAGTTGCCAAGTGGAGTGGAAGTTGAGATCAAAGTGTAATTATTAAAGAAAAAAGAAGGAAAAATGCAGGGATTAATTGGGAAAAAAGTTGGAATGACTTCCGTTTTTAATGATGAGGGGAAGAATATTCCATGTACTGTTATTGAAGCCGGTCCATGTGTGGTTACTCAAATTAAAACAGAAGAGAAGGACGGGTATGAAGTTGTCCAGCTTGGATTTGATGAGAAAAAGGAAAAGCGGACTTCAAACCCTGAAAAGGGGCATTTCAAAAAAGCTAATACTACACCAAAAAGAAAACTGGTTGAGTTTACGGATTTTGGTGATGAAGTGAAATTAGGAGACACCTTTGATGTTGAGTTATTTAACGATGATACATGGCTGGATGTCAGAGGTATTTCAAAAGGGAAAGGGTTTCAGGGAGTTGTTAAACGTCATGGCTTTAAAGGGGTAGGTGATAAAACTCATGGTCAGCACAATCGCGAAAGAGCACCTGGATCATTGGGTGCTTCTTCTGATCCTTCCAGGGTTTTCAAAGGAATGAGGATGGCCGGTAGACATGGCGGAAAACAAGTTATGGCAATTAGCCTGAGAGTGATGAAGATTATTCCTGAAGAGAATGTATTAATAGTTAAAGGATCTGTTCCTGGTTCTAATGGTTCATATTTAATTATTACGAAATAATGAAAATAGCAATTGTAGATAAAGAAGGAAAAGATACCGGGAAAAAGGCGGAACTTAAAGATTCTATTTTCCGTATTGAACCCAACGATCATGCCATTTACCTGGATGTTAAGCATTATATGGCTAATCAAAGACAAGGTACACATAAGACTAAAGAAAGAGGTGAAATTAGAGGAAGTACTGCCAAGATAAAAAGACAAAAGGGAACAGGTACAGCAAGGGCAGGTAGTATTAAATCACCAATTATGCGTGGCGGTGGAAGAACATTTGGTCCAAGACCAAGGGATTATGATTTTAAACTAAATAAAAAAGTGAAACAGCTGGCGAGAAAATCAGCACTCACATATAAGGCAAAAGAGAAGGCTATTATTGTATTGGAAGATATTAAATTTGAGGAGATAAAGACCAAAAATTTAGTTGATCTAAATACAACTTTAAAAATCTCTGACAAAAAATCACTTTTCGTGTTAGCCGAACAAAATAAAAGTCTATATTTGTCATCGCGAAATCTGAAAAGCACAGAGGTCATAACTGTCTCTGAGTTAAATACATACAAGATAATGAGGGCCTCAACTTTGGTTCTTTTTGAAAGTTCTCTTGATATTTTGGACAAAAATTTTACAACTTAGTAAAGAACTTTGCAATGAATATATTAATAAAACCTATAGTAACTGAGAAAATGACAAAGCAGACAGAGGATCATAATTGCTATGGTTTTTTGGTTGAAAAAAGATCTAATAAGATTCAGATACGAAAGGCTGTTGAGGAAATTTATGGAGTTACTGTAGAGTCGGTTAATACAATGCGTTATGGTGGGAAAAAGAAAAGCCGGTTTACAAAATCCGGGGTTTTAGCCGGCAAGACTAATTCGTATAAGAAAGCAATTATAACATTAGCTGAAGGAGATCAAATTGATTTCTACAGCAATATTTAAAGGTTGTTATGGCTGTAAAAAAAATAAAACCCGTTACACCGGGGCAGAGATTTAAACTGGCAAGTACATTTGAGGAAATTACTGCGTCATCTCCTGAGAAATCGCTTATCCGTCCATTGAAAAAAAGCGGAGGAAGAAATAATAAGGGCAGGATGACAATGAGATATCTTGGTGGTGGTCATAAAAGAAGGTATCGTCTAATAGATTTCAAAAGGAATAAAGAAGGGATGCCGGCCAGAGTTAAAAGCATTGAATATGATCCTAACCGGACATCGCGGATAGCTTTACTGGTTTATGAAGACGGTGAGAAGAGATACATTATTGCTCCAGGTGGATTAAAAGTAGGTGATACTGTTGAAGCAGGTAAAGGAGTTAGTCCTGAAATAGGAAACACTCTTTATCTTTCTGATATTCCTCTTGGGACTGTAATTCATAATATTGAACTTCAACCAGGACAAGGTGGAATTCTTGCCAGATGTGGCGGTTCATATGCACAATTGACATCCAGAGAAGGAAAGTTTGCTATTATCAAACTTCCATCAGGTGAGTCGAGAAAAGTACTGGTAACCTGTAAGGGAACAATTGGTGCAGTTTCAAATGCTGATCATGGTCTTGAAGTATCTGGCAAAGCCGGAAGAAGCAGATGGTTGGGAAGAAGACCACGGGTACGGGGTGTTGCAATGAATCCTGTTGATCATCCAATGGGAGGTGGTGAAGGAAAGGCTTCAGGCGGACATCCAAGGTCAAGAAAAGGCCTTCCTGCTAAAGGTTATAAAACCAGACCACGTAAGAAGTATTCTGATAAGTATATTGTAGTTAAAAGAAAGAAAAAGAGATAGTAATTTAATTAACTAATATAATGAGTCGATCACTTAAAAAAGGGCCTTTTATTGACTATAAGCTGGAGAAGCGTGTTTTGGAAATGAATGAATTGGGAAGAAGAAAGTTGTTAAAACCTGGTCGAGGCGTTCAGTGATTTCTCCTGATTTTGTTGGACATACGATTGCCGTTCATAATGGAAATAAATTCATTCCGGTTTATATTACAGAAAATATGGTGGGGCATAAATTTGGTGAATTTGCACCAACAAGAATTTTCCGCGGACATGGTGGAAGAGACAGGTAATTTGTATCCGGCTTTTATAGAATAAAAAAAACCAGATAAGATAATGGGTTCAAGAAAAAAAAATAAGGCTGAAAAACTAAAGGAAGAAAGAACAAATAAGTATATGGCAGTTTTGAAAAATTGCCCTACATCTCCAAGGAAGATGAGACTTGTTGCTGATATGATTAGGGGTGAAGATGTGAATAAAGCACTTGATATGCTGAAATACAGTCCGAAAGAAGCTTCAAGAAAAGTAGAGAAATTGTTGCTCTCTGCTATTGCAAACTGGCAGAATAAAAATGAAGGAGCCAGGGTAGAAGAGAGTAATCTTTTTATAAAAGAATTATTTGTTGACAGTGGGAGGGTACTGAAACGAATACGCCCGGCACCTCAGGGCAGGGCTCATAGAATAAGGAAAAGATCAAACCACGTTACAATGATATTAGGTAGTTTAAATTTAACTGAAGAACTCTCAACAAATAATAAATAGATGGGACAAAAAGTTAATCCGATAGGAAACAGATTAGGTATTATCAAGGGATGGGATTCCAACTGGTACGGTGGAAAAGATTATACTGTTAAGCTTGTAGAGGATGCTAAGATTAGAGAATATTTGAATGTGCGTCTGGCGAAGGCAAACGTATCAAAGATAATTATCGAAAGAACCCTGAAGATGATTACCGTGACCGTTAATACAGCACGTCCGGGAATCATTATCGGTAAAGGCGGGCAAGAAGTTGATAAGCTGAAAGAAGAACTTAAGAAGATTACCAATAAAGAAGTTCAGATTAATATTTTTGAAGTAAAACGACCGGAACTGGATGCAACTATCGTTGCTAACAATATTGCAAGACAACTTGAAGGAAAGATTTCTTACCGGAGAGCTATTAAAATGGCTATTGCTTCAACTATGAGGATGGGGGCTGAAGGAATGAAGGTATTGATCTCGGGGAGGTTAGGCGGTGCTGAAATGGCCCGGACAGAGACATATAAGGATGGCAGAATACCGTTACATACTTTCAGAGCTGATATTGACTATGCTCTGGGTGAGGCGCTAACTAAAGTTGGTCTGATTGGAATTAAAGTATGGATTTGCAAAGGTGAAATAATTGGTAAACGTGACCTTTCTCCAAATATTGAAGCTAAGAGTCCCAAAAGGGGGCCGCGGAGAAGAAAATAAAAATTGATAATAAAGTTTTTTAATACGAAAGCTGAAAAGAGATGTTACAGCCAAAGAAGACAAAGTTTAGAAGAAGCCAGAAAGGAAAAATGAAGGGTAATGCTAAGAGGGGATATACTCTGTCTTTTGGTTCATTCGGAATTAAAGTTTTGCAGGAAGCATGGATTACAGGAAGGCAGATTGAAGCAGCAAGACAGGCTGTTACCCGTCATATGAAGCGTGAAGGACAGATATGGATAAGGATTTTTCCTGATAAACCTATCACTAAGAAACCTGCCGAAGTTAGAATGGGAAAAGGGAAGGGTGCTCCTGAGGGTTTTGTTGCATGTGTATCACCCGGAAGGATTATAATTGAGGCCGAAGGTGTACCTATAAAAATAGCAAAGGAAGCCCTCAGACTTGCAGCACAGAAGCTGCCGGTTACAACCAGGTTTGTTGTACGGAATGATTATGTTGAATAAACAATAATATAGTGATGGATACAGCTGAAATTAAAGGATTAACCACTAAGGAAATTTTTGAACGCATCGAAAATGAACAGAATTTTTTGGGCAGGCAAAGAATGAATCATGCCGTGTCTCCGTTGGATAATCCTATGAAATTAAAAGAAAGCCGCAGAATTATTGCCAGATTAAAAACTATTCTGCGTCAAAGACAAATGAATGAGGAACCAAATAGTTAGTTTTCAATGGAAAAGAGAAATCTGAGAAAAGAAAAAACAGGGCTTGTGGTAAGTAATAAAATGGAGAAATCTATTGTTGTTACTGTAAACCGAAAAATAAAGCACCCTATTTATGGTAAATTCGTGAACAAGACAAGTAAATTTGTTGCTCATGATGAAGAAAACAATTGCAATATTGGCGACTTAGTGAAGATTATGGAAACCAGGCCATTGAGCAAAAATAAAGTCTGGCGGTTAGTTGAAGTAATTGAAAGAGTTAAATAGCTATGATACAGCAAGAAAGCAGATTATTAGTTGCAGATAATACGGGGGCAAAAGAAGTTCTTTGTATTCGCGTGTTGGGTGGTACCCGTAGAAGATATGCATCTATTGGTGACAAGATAATTGTTACAGTTAAAAGTGCTTTGCCTTCCGGTGAAGTTAAAAAAGGCATGGTAAGTACAGCTGTGGTTGTCAGAACCAAAAAGGAAATAAGAAGACCCGATGGATCATATATTCGCTTTGATGATAATGCTGTTGTTCTTTTGAATGCCGTGAATGAGATTCGTGGAACAAGGATATTTGGTCCGGTTCCCAGGGAGCTACGTGAAAAGTATATGAAGATCATATCCTTAGCACCTGAAGTATTATAATTTTAAAAAGCATATTCAGATGCAGAAGAAATTGCACATAAAAAAGGGAGATTCGGTTGTTGTTAATACAGGCGAATCAAAAGGACAACGTGGCAGAGTATTAGAAATTTATCGTAAGAAACAACGTGCTCTTGTTGAGGGAGTTAATATAATATCTAAGCATACAAAACCTGATGCTCAAAATCCTCAGGGAGGGATTGTGAAAAAAGAAGCCCCTGTTCATATTTCAAACCTGATGCTTATCGATCCTTCAAGCGGTGAGCCAACACGGACAGGAAGAAAATATAACGATAATAAAAAATTGGTGCGTTATTCAAAAAAATCAGGGGAGGAGATTAAGTAATGGAAAAAACACTCACACTGAGAAAGAAATACCTCGAGGAAATAGTTCCTGCGTTGAAAAAAGAATTTGGATACAAATCAAGGATGCAGGTCCCAAGGTTGCAGAAAATTGTAATCAATCAGGGAATTGGTGAAGCTGTTGCGGATAAAAAGATGATAGACATCGGAGTGGATGAAATTTCTGCTATTGCAGGTCAAAAAGCTGTACAAACCAGATCAAAAAAGGATATATCCAATTTCAAACTCAGAAAGGATATGCCTATTGGTGTTACAGTGACTTTGCGGAGGGATAGAATGTACGAATTTCTGGAAAGACTTATTCGTGTAACGATACCTCGTATAAGGGATTTTAGAGGTATTAATAATAAATTTGATGGACATGGGAATTATACTCTGGGGATTACTGAACAGATAATTTTTCCTGAAATCAATCTTGATAAAATTAATAAAATTCAGGGGCTGCAGATATCATTTGTGTCTTCAGCTCAGACAGACGAAGAAGGATTAGCGCTATTACGAGAATTCGGAATGCCTTTTAAAAACATTAATAAATAGATCAGTATGGCAAAGGAATCAATGAAAGCCCGGGAAGTTAAGCGTAAAAAGCTTGTTGATAAGTATGCAGAAAAAAGGGCAAAGCTTAAAGCAGAAGGTGATTATGTTGGGTTAAGCCTATTGCCACGAAATTCGAATCCAATTCGTTTGCATAACAGGTGCAGTCTTACCGGTCGTCCGAAGGGATATATGAGACAGTTTGGTATTAGCAGGATTACTTTTCGCGAAATGGCAAATAAAGGTTTGATCCCTGGAGTAAAAAAAGCGAGTTGGTAAATTGTTTTATCCCGGTAACCGGGGAAAAAGGAATAAAGAAATTAAACAGAGAACAAAATGACAGATCCGATAGCAGATTATCTTACGAGAATAAGAAATGCCATAATGGCAAAAAATAAGGTGGTTGAAATTCCGGCTTCTAATATAAGGAAAGATATGACCAAAATCCTTTTTGATTCGGGCTATATCCTTAACTATAAGTTTGTGGACGATGATCTTCAGGGAATTATTAAAATAGCTTTGAAATATAGTCCGGAAAATAAAAAATCAGCCATAAAATCGATTAAGAGAGTGAGCCGTCCGGGTTTGAGAAAGTATACAGGTGCAGCTAACTTGCCCAGAGTGCTTAATGGTCTGGGGATAGCAATACTTTCAACTTCGCAGGGTGTAATGACCAATAAGGCAGCAAGGAAGATGAATATTGGTGGTGAAGTTTTATGTTACGTGCAATAAGTTTAAGGAGGTTAATTAAATGTCGAGAATAGGAATTTTGCCGATTCAATTACCAGAGGGAGTGACAGTTACAGTCAATAAAAATGTAATTGTTGTTAAAGGCCCTCTTGGTGAGTTGTCTCAGGAAATAAATAATGACATAAAGGTAAAGATTGAAGAAAATCATATGGTTCTGGAAAGACCTACCGATCAGAAACGGCATAAAGCCCTGCATGGACTCTATCGTTCATTGGTTTTTAATATGGTTGCCGGTGTGTCAGAAGGATATACGATACAACAGGAATTGGTTGGTGTTGGTTTCAAAGCTGAAGCAAAGGGTCAAAGACTGGAGCTGAATTTAGGTTTTTCGCATGATATTTATATTGAATTACCTGAGGAAGTTAAAGTTGAGACTGTAACTGAACGGAGAAAGAATCCTGTTATTACCTTAAAAAGTCATGACAAACAACTTATTGGACAGGTGGCTGCAAAGATCCGTTCATTTCGTCCCCCTGAACCATATAAAGGTAAGGGAATTAGGTTTGTGGGTGAACAAATTAGAAAGAAAGCCGGGAAGGCTGCAAGTGTTTAATAGTGTAAAACTAAGTATACTATGCCTTTAACAAAGAGCGAAAGAAGACAAAAAATTAAAATACGTATCCGTGGAAAACTTTCCGGTACGAGTGAAAAACCGAGAATGTCTGTATTCAGAAGTAACAAGCAGATATCTGTTCAGTTAATTGATGATTCTCAGGGTAAAACGCTGCTTGCAGCATCATCTCTTGAGAAAGTTATTGCAGATAAAAAGGTTATCACAAAAATCGAGCAAGCCAAACTTGTCGGGAAATTGATTGCAGAAAAATGTAAGAAAGATGGAATTAAGCAAGTAGTTTTCGATAGGAGTGTATATTTGTTTCATGGGAGAGTAAAATCGTTAGCTGATGCAGCCCGGGAAAACGGGTTAAAAATTTAAGATTATGTCGAACAGTATTAGAAAAGTAAAAACCATTGATCTTGAACTCAAGGACCGACTTGTGGGTATTCAGAGGGTAACAAAGGTTACCAAAGGTGGTCGTACCTTTAGTTTTTCAGCAATTGTTGTGGTTGGTAATGAAGATGGGATAGTTGGATACGGATTGGGAAAGGCCAGTGAAGTTACAACTGCCATTGCAAAGGGTGTTGAGGATGCAAAAAAGAACCTTATTAAAGTGCCAATTATTAATGGTACAATTCCTCATGAGCAATTAGCTAAATTTGGTGGAGCAAAGGTATTTATTAAACCTGCATCCAGTGGTACAGGTGTTAAAGCAGGTGGTGCAATGAGAGCTGTGCTTGAAAGTGTCGGAGTAAAGAATGTTCTTGCGAAATCAAAAGGATCATCAAATCCGCACAACCTGGTTAAAGCTACTATGAAGGCGTTGCTTGAATTAAGAGACGCATTTTCTGTGGCCCGGCAAAGAGGAATTTCGATGGAAAAAGTTTTTAACGGTTAGATTAGAAAGATTTTGGTTATGGCAAAAATTCGCGTAACACAGGTAAAAAGTAAAATAGGTAGTGAAAAGCGTCAGAAAAGAACGCTTGAAGCACTTGGTTTGAAAAAAATGCAAAGCTCTGTTGAGGTAGAAGCTACGCCGCAAATATTGGGAATGGTTAATAAAGTCATTCACCTTGTGAAAGTTGAAAAATTGTAATAATAAAATATATGTTTCATTATCATGGATTTAAGTAATTTAAAACCTGCAGAAGGATCAACAAAAAAACCCAAAAGGATCGGAAGAGGTCAGGGGTCTGGAAGAGGTGGCACTGCTACCAGAGGACATAAGGGTCAGAAATCCAGGTCGGGATACTCAAAGAAAATTGGTTTTGAAGGTGGCCAAATGCCTCTGCAGCGCAGGGTTCCTAAATTTGGATTTACGAATCCCACCAGGAAAGAGTATAAAGGTGTGAATCTGGATGTGATCCAGGCTCTTGCTGAAAAGATAAAGACAGATAAAATAGATATTGAAACACTTGTAAAAGCCGGGGTAGTATCTGGGAGGACTTTAGTGAAAATTCTGGGTAATGGTAAGTTAACAATGAAACTTGATGTGAAAGCACATGCTTTCTCAAAGTCAGCACAGGAAGCCATTGAATCCAGGAAAGGAACTGTTGAAAAAATAACTTTCTAATGAAAGCGATTAATACAATAAGAAATATTTTTAGAATTGAAGATCTTCGTAACAGGATCCTTTACACACTTGGTATATTATTAATTTACCGGTTAGGAAAATATGTTACCCTCCCTGGTATAGATCCTTCTCAGCTTGAGAATTTGCAGGCGCAAACACAACAAGGAATAATGGGATTGCTGGATATGTTTTCAGGAGGAGCATTTTCACAAGCATCGGTTTTTGCACTTGGTATTATGCCATATATTTCTGCATCGATTGTGATACAATTAATGGGAATTGCTGTTCCATATTTTCAGAGATTACAAAAGGAAGGTGAGAGCGGAAGAAGAAAGATAAACCAGATCACCAGGTATCTTACAATTGGTATTTTAGTTATTCAGGCCCCAACATATCTTATGAACCTGCATGCCCAACTTCCTGAAACTGCATTTGTTCTCAAGGGGCCATTCTTTACTGTTTCATCAGTGATTATCCTTACCACAGGAACAATGTTTGTAATGTGGCTTGGCGAAAAAATCACAGATAAAGGAATTGGTAATGGTATTTCTCTGATTATTATGATAGGTATTATTGCACGTCTCCCGTCATCTCTGATATTTGAATTTGGGACACGTGTAAATGGTTCGGGTGGGTTAGTTGGCTTACTTATTGAATTTGTATTCCTTTTTATGGTAGTACTCTGTACAATTTTGCTTGTTCAGGGGACAAGAAGAATACCTGTCCAATATGCTAAAAGAATCGTAGGGAATAAACAATATGGAGGAGTGAGACAATATATCCCCCTTAAAGTTAATGCTGCAGGTGTTATGCCCATCATTTTTGCGCAGGCAATAATGATGCTGCCGATAATGCTTATTGGATATTCATCTTCAGATTCAGTATCAGGATTTGCAGCAGCGTTTTCAAATATGTATGGATTTTGGTATAGTTTTGTATTTGGCATTTTAATAATATTATTTACATATTTTTATACTGCTATTACAATTAATCCTGGCCAGATGGCTGAGGATATGAAGAAAAACGGAGGATTTATCCCCGGAATTAAACCCGGACGTAAAACGGTTGAATTTCTTGATACGATTATGTCAAGGATAACCCTGCCGGGATCATTTTTTCTTGCATTAGTTGCAATACTTCCTGCTTTTGCTGTGAATCTTGGCGTGTCCGGACAATTTGCTCAATTCTATGGTGGAACTTCATTACTTATTTTGGTTGGTGTTGTTCTGGATACGTTACAACAAATTGAAAGTCATTTGTTAATGCGTCATTATGACGGTTTAATGAAAACAGGAAGAATAAAAGGAAGAACAGGTAGTGCTGCTATAATATAATAAACGTTCTTTGATGGTAAATTACAAGACTGACAGGGAGATTGAGATACTCAGGGAGAATAACCTTCTTGTATCAAAAACGCTTGCCGAGTTGGTGAAATATATCAAGCCTGGTGTTACAACCCGAAAACTTGATATAATTGCAGAGGAATATATCAGAGACCATGGAGCTGAACCCGGGTTTAAGGGATACAACGGTTTTCCTAATACCCTTTGTACTTCAGTTAACAGCGAGGTAGTTCATGGAATACCATCCGGATATGAATTAATTGAAGGTGATATTATTTCAATTGATTGTGGAGTTATTAATGATGGGTTTTACGGAGATTCCGCTTTTACATTCCCGGTTGGTGAGGTAGATGAGAAAGTGTTGAAATTGCTTAAATATACCCGTGAATCATTAGAGAAAGGTGTTGAGAAGGCAGTTCATGGTAACAGGCTCGGTGATATTAGTTTTGCTGTTCAGAAGCATGCTGAAAGTGGTGGTTTTTCTGTTGTTAGGGAAATGGTAGGGCATGGTCTCGGAAGAAACCTGCATGAACAACCGGAAGTTCCCAATTACGGAAATCGTAATCAGGGCATTAAGTTGAAAAAAGGACTTGTAATTTGCATTGAACCCATGATAAACATGGGAATGAAAAATATTACCCAGGACCCGAATGGTTGGACCATCCGGACAATGGACAATAAACCATCGGCACATTTTGAATATGCCGTTGCTATCGATCACGGGAAAGCAGATGTATTAACCACTTTCCGGTTTATCGATGAAATATTAAAAAATTAAATAATTTAGTAATGGCGAAACAACAATCAATTGAACAGGATGGTACAATTATTGAGGCGCTGTCTAACGCAATGTTTCGTGTTGAGTTAGAAAACGGACACGTTATTACTGCTCATATTTCAGGGAAGATGCGAATGCATTATATTAAAATTCTTCCCGGGGATAAAGTTAAGGTTGAAATGTCGCCTTATGATCTTACAAAGGGAAGAATAACGTTCAGGTATAAATAAAGAAAATAAATAGACCATGAAGGTAAAAGCATCTGTAAAGAAACGTAGTTCTGACTGTAAAATCGTTAGAAGAAAAGGAAGACTTTACGTTATTAATAAGAAGAATCCCAGATTTAAACAAAGACAGGGATAAGAATTTTTTATTATAATTTTTAATTAAAAGTTTCTATGGCAAGAATAGTTGGAGTTGATTTACCAAATGAAAAAAGAGGAGAAATAGGTTTAACCTATATCTACGGTATTGGAAAAAGTAATGCAGGTAAAATCCTCGATAAGGCTGGAATAGACCGGGATATGAAAGTTAAGGATTGGTCTGATGATCAGCTTAATATTATTAGAAAGATTCTGAATGATGAATACAAGCTTGAAGGAGAGTTGCGTTCGGAAATGCAGATGAATATAAAGCGATTAATGGATATTGGGAGTTACCGTGGTATTCGTCATCGTACAGGAATGCCTGTACGAGGTCAAGGCACAAAAAACAATGCAAGAACCCGTAAAGGCAGAAGGAAAACTATTGCTAATAAAAAGAAAGCAACAAAATAGACTAGAATATGGCTAAGAAGAAAGGTGTTTCACGAAAAAAAGTGGTTAAGGTTGAACCCTACGGGCAAGCCCATATCCATGCTTCATTTAATAATATCATTATTTCTTTGACTAATAATTCAGGGCAAGTTATATCCTGGGCTTCGGCAGGAAAAATGGGATTCAGAGGTTCAAAGAAAAACACTCCTTACGCGGCACAGATGGCAGCTGAGGAGTGTACCAAGACGGCTTATGACAATGGTTTAAGAAAAGTGAAGGTGTTTGTAAAAGGTCCGGGTTCAGGAAGAGAATCTGCCATAAGAACAATACATTCAAATGGTATTGAGGTAACCGAAATTATGGATGTTACACCTATGCCGCATAACGGGTGCAGACCGCCAAAAAGAAGAAGAGTTTAGGTTTATAATATATAGGAAAACTAATAATTAAAAACAAGAGAAATATAAATGGCAAGATATATCGGACCAAAAACGAAAATTGCAAGAAAATTTGGCGATCCTATTTACGGACCCGATAAGTACTTTGAGAAAAAGAACTTTCCACCAGGACAACATGGGGCCAACAAAAGAAGAAGAAAAACTTCTGAATATGGAATCCAGCTGAAAGAAAAACAGAAAGCCAAATATACTTATGGTGTGTTGGAACGTCAGTTTGCAAAATTATTTGATAAAGCTTTAAGAAAAAAGGGTGTTACGGGAGAAGTGCTTCTCCAACTGCTTGAGTCAAGACTGGATAATGTAGTATTTCGGATGGGTATTGCACCAACCAGAAACGGAGCCCGGCAACTTGTGTCACATAAACACATAACTGTAAATGGAAAGGTTTCGAATATTCCTTCATTTTTACTTAAGCCTGGTGATATTGTTGCTGTTCGTGAAAAATCAAAATCTCTTGAGGTAGTATTAAATTCCCTTGAGACTGTACGATATTCTAACTTATCCTGGCTCGAATGGGATCAGGATCAATTGGCAGGCAAGTTTCTAAATGTGCCTGATAGAGAAGATATTCCTGAGAATATCAAAGAACAATTAATAGTTGAATTATATTCAAAATAATTTTTAAGAAATTAATATATGGCCATACTAGCATTCCAAAAGCCCGATAAAGTAATAATGATTGAATCGGATGAAAAATTTGGTAAATTCGAATTTCGTCCTTTAGAACCCGGATATGGGATTACCGTTGGTAATGCCATAAGAAGAATTCTGCTCTCTTCGCTTGAAGGGTATGCAATTACTACTGTTAAAATTGATGGTATCGATCACGAATTTTCAACCATAAAGGGTGTTATGGAAGATGTGACCGAAATGGTTCTCAACCTTAAACAAATCCGGTTTAAGAAACAGGTTGAAGACGTTGATAGCGAGAAGATAATGGTTAAAATTTCGGGTAAAAGCGAATTCAAAGCAGGTGATCTTTCAGAGTTTTTAAATGGCTTTGAGGTTCTGAATACCGATCATGTCATTTGCAGATTAGAATCTGATGTAAAACTTCAGATGGAGATATCAATTAATAAAGGAAGAGGTTATGTGCCTTCTGAAGAAAATGCACCACCTGAAATGGAATATGGACTAATTGCTCTCGATTCAATATTTACACCTATTAAGAATGTTAAGTATTCTATTGAAAACTTCAGGGTAGAGCAAAAGACTGATTATGAAAAGCTTATTTTTGAAATACAAACAGATGGTTCGATATCTCCAAAAGAAGCACTGAAAGAAGCAGCAAAAATCCTGATCTATCACTTTATGCTTTTCTCTGATGAGAAGATCACTTTAGATACAGATGAAAAATTTGCTAATGAAGAGTTTGATGAGGAAGTACTTCATATGAGGCAATTGCTTAAAACGAAGCTTGTTGATCTCGACCTGTCCGTTCGTGCTCTGAATTGCTTAAAGGCAGCTGAGGTTGAGTCTTTAGGAGAACTTGTTAAGTATAACAAGAATGATTTACTTAAGTTTAGAAACTTTGGAAAAAAATCTCTTACTGAACTTGAAGACCTCCTGAAGTCAATGAGCCTTAATTTTGGCATGGATACAAGTAAATATAAGTTAGATAAGGAATAATTTTTGTGAATAACAGGTAATCGAATTTTGAGAAATGCGACATCGAAAAGGATTTAATCATTTAGGCAGAACAAAACCTCACAGAGAGGCAATGTTTGCAAATATGGCATCATCGTTGATTCTACATAAAAGAATACAAACAACAATAGCTAAAGCAAAAGCGCTTAGAACTTATGTTGAGCCTTTAATTACAAAATCAAAAAGTGATACTACACATTCAAGAAGGGTTGTATTTAGTTATCTTAAGAATAAATATGCAGTTTCAGAATTATTCAGAGAGGTATCACCGAAAATTGCTGAGAGACCCGGAGGATATACACGGATCTTAAAAACAGGATCCCGTCTTGGAGATAATGCGGAATTGTGCATTATTGAGCTGGTTGATTACAATGAAAACCTTTTATCGGCTATAGAGGATAAAAAACCCAAACGTTCACGTACCAGGCGGGGTAGTAAAGGAAGCAGCGAAACCCCTAAGGAAGTTCCTGAGACTCAGGTTGTTGAAAAAGAGGAATTGAAAACAGAACCGGAAGTAATCAAAACTGATGAACCCCTGAAAGCTGAAGAAACAGAAGATGTAAAAGTGGAGAAGGAAAGCGATAAAAAGATATAAAAAAAGATAAAATCATGGGACAAATAACTGAAATTATTGCAAGACAAATTCTTGATTCTCGTGGGAATCCAACTGTTGAAGTGGATGTATATTCTGACACAGGTTTTATGGGTAGAGCAGCGGTCCCTTCCGGAGCATCTACCGGTGTTCATGAAGCTGTTGAATTGCGGGATGGAGATAAAAGTCGTTTTATGGGTAAAGGTGTATTAAAGGCAGTAAATAATATTAACACCGTTCTTTGTGAAGAATTGAGAGGGTTTGATATTGCTGATCAAAACCTTATTGATGCAGCAATGATACAGATTGATGGAACTGAGAATAAATCAAACCTTGGTGCTAATGCAATAATTGGCGTGTCAATGGCTGTTGCAAAAACTGCCGCTCTGGAATCAGACCAGCCGCTTTTTAGATATATTGGAGGAGTAAACGCGAATACACTCCCGGTACCTATGATGAATATCCTTAACGGTGGCTCTCATGCTGATAATAAAATTGATATCCAGGAATTTATGGTTATGCCACTGGGAGCAGATTCTTTTAGTGAGGCTCTTCGTATGGGAGCGGAAGTATTTCATAATTTGAAATCTGTATTGAAAAAAAGTGGTCATTCAACGAATGTTGGTGATGAAGGAGGATTCGCTCCAAATCTGGGATCGAACGAAGAAGCTATTGAAATGGTTTTAAAAGGTATTGAAGCAGCGGGTTATAAACCTGGTGAAGATATTTGGATAGCCCTTGATCCTGCAGCATCTGAATTCTACAATGCTGAGAAGAAAATGTATCATTTTGATTCAACCGGTGAGGACAAATCAACCGATGAGTTAGTTGAATATTGGAAAACCTGGGTTAAGAAATATCCGATTATTTCTATTGAGGATGGTTTTCATGAAGATGACTGGGATGGATTCAGGAAATTGACCGGTGCAATTGGAGATAAGATTCAGATTGTTGGTGATGATCTGTTTGTTACTAATGTGAAGCGCCTGGCCAGAGGAATTGAAGAGAAAGCTGCTAATTCAATCCTTATTAAGGTAAACCAGATAGGTACTTTAACTGAAACTATCAATGCAGTAAATATGGCAACTGCAAATTCATTTACTTCTGTTATTAGTCACCGGTCAGGAGAAACCGAAGATACAACCATTGCCGATTTAGCAGTTGCCTTGAATACCGGGCAGATAAAGACAGGATCAGCATCAAGAACCGATAGGATTTCAAAATATAATCAGTTGCTTCGAATAGAAGAAATGCTTGGAGATTCTGCAAGGTTTATAGGAAAGGGTTTTAAATTTTTGAATAAATAGAAAGAGATTTTCTAAATAACTATAAAACAGAGGCTGATGTCAATTAGTCTCTGTTTTTTTTTAAAAAATGATTTACAGCATATAAATATCTTAGGTTTTGATGGTAATATCACCTACATTTAATGAAAATATTAATTTTAATAATCAAAAACCCATCTGAAAAATGTCTGAATTAAAGAAAAAATTACACGGAAAGATTGAAAATTGGCGTCCACGGACTACAAAATTGATTAAAGAATATGGTGATGTGGTTGTAGGTGATGTTACAATTGCTAAACTAATTGGTGGTATGCGAGGTATAAAATGCCTTGTAACGGATATCTCATATCTTGATCCTATCGAAGGAATTAGATTCCGGGGTTTCACGATTCCTGAAGTGCTTGAAAAATTACCAAAACCAAAAGATGGTTCGGAAATACCTTTTGTTGAGGGATTTATTTATCTGCTCTTAACAGGTGATCTGCCAACCGAAAACGAAGTTAATGAAGTAGCAGAAGAATTTAAGCAAAGAAAAGTTGTTCCCAAATATGTCTTTGATGTTATTGATGCGCATCCTGAAGGTACGCACCCTATGGTGTTGTTTTCCGCAGCTGTACTATCGATGGAAAAGGAATCGGAATTTGTTAAAGGTTATCAGAAAGGGATAAGCAAAATGGATTATTGGGATCCAACATATGAAGATGCCATGAATCTGCTTGCAAAATTGCCTGAGATTGGTGCTTATATCTACCGGAAAAAATATAAGAATGCAGATATTATAGCCCCAAATCCTGATATGGATTTCGGAGCAAATTTTGCACATATGATGGGGATTGATAAGCCCTATGATGATATGTCACGATTGTATTTTATACTTCATAGTGACCATGAGAGTGGAAATGTAAGTGCTCATACAGGACATCTTGTATCCAGTGCTTTGTCAGATATTTATTACGCAATCTCTGCAATGGTAGATGGTCTTGCCGGTCCATTACACGGTCTTGCAAACCAGGAAGTGCTTCGCTGGATACAGGGAGTTATGGACAAAATGGGTGGTAAAACACCAAGTGAAGAGGAAATGAAAAAATTTGTTTGGGATACATTAAACTCCGGACAGGTAATTCCGGGCTATGGTCATGCTGTGTTAAGAAAAACAGATCCCAGGTATGAAGCCCAACGTGATTTTTGCCTGAAGCATTTGCCCGATGACCCGATCTTTAAATATGTAGACTCGTTGTACCAGGTTGTGCCTGATATTCTGAGAGAACATGGAAAAGCTAAAAATCCCTGGCCAAATGTTGATGCTCAATCGGGAGTTATTCAATGGTACTATGGAATTCGTGAGTATGATTTCTATACTGTACTTTTCAGTATCGGTCGCGCTATTGGTGTAGTATCCAATATTATCTGGGATCGTGCTCTTGGATATCCGATTGAAAGACCTAAATCACTTACAACAAAAATGATTGAAGATATTGCATTTAAAAAATAAATTCTTTGATATCTGATTATCACATGTAAAAAAGGCATTCTTGAGAATGCCTTTTTTTGTATCTTGTAGTTTGATTTTTGAATAAAAATTGTATCTGATAGAATGAAGCATTTTATTAAAATACTAGAAGCAAAAAATGAACTTGTTCGTATAAAAGAATATATTAATCCGGAACTCGAAATAACTGAAATAACCGACCGGGTTTCTAAATCCGAAGGAGGAGGAAAAGCTTTGTTGTTTGAAAACACCGGGACAGCATTCCCTGTTCTGATCAATGCTATGGGATCGTATAACCGGATGTGTTTAGCTCTTGGTACAAATGACCTTGATGGAATTGGCAAACAAATTGAAACAATATTCCGGCAATTAACCAAACCCCGGGAAAATATGTGGGGGAAAATTAAAATTCTCCCTTTGTTGAAGATGCTGGGATCCTGGATGCCTAAATCAATTTCCGGTAAGGGAAGATGTCAGGAGGTAATTCACATAACTCCGGATCTTAACATGCTTCCTGTACTAAAATGCTGGCCCGAAGATGGTGGCCGGTTTATTACCCTTCCAATGGTTATTACACGCGATCTTCAAAATAATACCAGGAATGTGGGAATGTATAGAATGCAGCTTTTTGACAAAAATACTACCGGTATGCATTGGCACCCCCATAAAACAGGTGCTCGTCATTATGATCAATACAAAGCAATTGCAAAGAAGATGCCTGTTGCCGTTGCCCTTGGAGGTGATCCTGTACTTGCCTACAGTGCAACTGCCCCCCTGCCTGATAATATCGATGAATATATGCTGGCTGGATTCATTCGAAAAAGGAAAGTGAATATGGTAAAATGTTTTACCAATGATCTTGAAGTTCCGGATGAGGCAGATATTATTATTGAAGGATATATCGACCCTGAAGAAGAATTGGCATGGGAAGGTCCATTTGGCGATCATACAGGATTTTATTCTTTACCTGACTGGTTTCCGAAATTTCATGTTACATGTATTACACATAAAAAAAACGCAGTATATCCTGCAACAATTGTAGGTATACCCCCACAGGAAGATGCCTGGATCATCAAGGCTACTGAACGGATATTCCTGATACCTATGAGATTAACTATGATCCCCGAAATTCTGGATATGGAAATGCCTCCGGAGGGGATTGCACATAACATGACTATTATTAAGATAAATAAAACATTCCATGGTCAGGCACAAAAAGTAATGAATGCAATTTGGGGGGCAGGCCAGATGATGTTTACGAAAATAATGGTAATTACCGGGGAGGAAATTGATATTCACAATTATCAGAAGCTTGCAAAATATATATTTGATAATGTTAAATTATCCAGAGACCTTCACTTTAGTAAAGGGCCTCTTGATATTCTCGATCACTCGTCTTCACAATTGGCCTATGGAAGCAGATTGTGTATTGATGCTACAAATACTTTTTCCGAAACAGCAGTAAAGCAGAGCTTGTTTAGCAAAATTGAAATTGACAGGATAGTGAAATTAACCAAACAGGAATCGCAAATATCAGGAGTAAATGTTTCACTTTTAAAAGAAAAAATCCCTGTTTTGTTTGTTTCAATCCTGAAAAAGGGGAAGGAACATTTCTATGAAACAGGAAAGGGTCTTTTGAATAAAATTTTTGTTCCCGGGATAAAAATTCTTATTTTGGTTGATTATGGTCTGGATATAAATGAAGTTTCAATGCTTGTATGGGTTGCATTTGGAAACATTGAACCGGAACGGGACATCCGGTTAATTAAACCTGAAACTGAAACACCCTGTCTTATAGTTGATGCAACAAGGAAGTCTAAACTTAACAAATTTGAAAGAGATTGGCCAAATGTGATTGTTTCTGATGATACAACAATAAGAAATATTGATGAAAAATGGAAAACTCTGGAGTTGGGTGATTTTGTTCATTCTCCTTCAAAAAAATTCAAACAAATGATTTTTCCCGGAGGTGCCAGCGTAAAAGAAAAACAATCTGAAAAATATCAATGATATGCAGGCAGAAACACTTGTTTGGGAAACTGATATTGCATATTTTATTTACGGGATCATAATTATTATGCTGATATATTTTCTTGTTCAATATCGAACCAAAACTTTGCGTAAAGCCAATCAGGTATTAATTGAAAAAGATATAGCTTCAAGAGAAGTAGAAAAACAAAGACGGGAATTGGCTATAAAGAATAAAAGCATTACAGACAGTATACAATATGCAAAAAAAATACAGGAAGCTCTCTTACCTTCAGACCTTATGTTTAAAAAGTTGTTTCCTGATTCATTTATATTATTTAAACCTAAAGATATTGTAAGTGGTGATTTCTACTGGATTACTGAAAGGAACAATAAGGTTTTTGTATCTGCTGTAGATTGCACCGGACATGGCGTGCCGGGTGCCTTTATGTCGTTGATAGGATTTAAGATACTGGAAAATATTACTAAGGTTCAGGGAATTGAAAAACCATCTGAAATATTGAATATTCTTAGTATGGGAATTGAAAATACTTTTCACAGAGATGAGGAAGATTATTTGCTAAAAGATGGGATGGATCTCGCCTTTTGTGTTTTTGATCGCGATAAAAAACAACTTGAATACGCCGGAGCTTTTAATCCTTTATATTTGATCCGCGATAACAAACTGATTGAAACCACAGCTGATCGTTTTTCTATTGGATTAAAACAAATGGTAAATGAACAAAGTGAGTACACTAATCATTCAATTTCTATCAAAAAGGGTGATATGATATATTTGTTTTCAGATGGATATCCCGATCAGTTTGGTGGTCCAAACGGAAAAAAATATATGTACAGACGTTTCCGGCATCTGTTACTTACTATTCATAAATTGGCATTACAGGAACAAAAAGATTTCCTTGAAAAAAGTATCGAAGAATGGAAAGGGGAGGAGTACGATCAGGTTGATGATATTCTTGTGATAGGGATCAGGCCTGTTTAATGTTAAGACAAAAGGCTCTTCATTTTGCTAATAAGGTCTTCCATTTGATATGGTTTGCTTAAGTAGTCATCAATACCTGCTGAAAGACATGTCTCTTTATCGCCAAGCATAGCGTTTGCAGTAATTGCTATTATTGGAGTATGCGTGTTGGTGCTTTTTTCAATTTCACGGATTTTTTTTGTTGCCGTAATTCCATTCATTATTGGCATTTGAATATCCATAAGAATAATATCATATCGGTTTAGTCCGAACATATCGAGAGCCGTTTTTCCATTCTCTGCAACATCAACACTTTTCACCAGTTTAATCAGGCTTAGTCTCATTATCTGCTGGTTTATTTCATTATCCTCAACTATAAGGATATTTGAATCGATCATGTTAACTTTTTCTTTTCTTATAGCAGCAGCTTCTTTATAAACTACTTTTTCAAATTCAAGTGAGAATATAAAAAATGATTTTTCTTTAATTTCTTTATATTCCAATTTCCTTCCAAGTGTTTTGAGGAGTTTCTCGGAAATTGAAAGATCAATTAATTGTTCATTCTGTTTATCATCAAGCAATTTATTATCTGTGATATCTTTTTGCGTGATTATCCGGTTTATTTCAATAGTGAAAGTCAATTCAATATTATCCGATGTTTCTTTTTGATTTGTAACAGTAATGGTTGTTTGTGGCTTATTATCTGTATTAAAAGGTATTATGTTTTCAAGAATATTTAATAAGAGTTGTTTTACCAGAACCGGATCACCAATTATTTCCTGATCGAAATTTTCAAAATCATTAACATGGAAATTAAAATTCTTTTTTGTTTCAGATGGAAAAAAATCTATTATGTTTGAAAGGGTTGAAAAAAGATCAAATTTTATTTTTTTCCTCTTTTTATAGCTAATATCAATACCCGGTAATTGAGTAATATTATTAACAACATCCACAAGATTATTTGTAGAAGCAATTAGTGTTTCGATTAACTCTTTTTGATTTTTTGTAGGGTTAAAGTTATTCATCATTTTCCCGAGAACGACAATGTTATTGAGGGAAGTCCGTAGTTGATGTGATTTTTTATAGATAAAATTATCCTTGGCAATGTTTGCTTCTATCGCCTCTTTCCTGGCTTTTTCAAGTTTATTTATATTCCAGGTGTAAATAATTTTGAAAGAATAACTGATAATGAAAATGAGAATAAAAATAAAAAGGAATATTAGTTTTGAGGGAAGTAAAATTATATGATTCAGCGAGGTGGCAGGTGTAAACAGTAATAGTAACAAAATTAACAGAGTCACTCCTGATATTATGCTTCCGTTTTTCTTTTTCAGTAATAAGATGGATGCCGGCGGAAGAAGTAAAAATATATATAGTATGTATTCTGCGTTGGTTATTGCAAATAGAGTTATAAGCCAGGTAGTAAGAAAAGCAGTTAAAAATATAGAAATAAGCTCCAATTTATATGTCCGGAGATACCATAATAAATGTCCCAGAACGACTAATGCTGTTCCAAAATTAATAAATACAAGGGTGATATTCCCCTGGAACAAATTAATTGTTCCAAAAATGAGAAAGAATAAAATAAAGGTGTATGTGCAAATTTTCAATGGGAAATAGCAGTCTTTATTAACGGATGTTTCTTGTTTATCAATTCTTTTGGTAATACCGTTGTATACATTAGTTAAAATATTCATTATCCCTTGTTTGATTTGTTGATCATAGCTGTAATTGTAAAAATACTAAAAAAATAGTAAATACCATAATTGGCAACTAATCAATTTGCAGTCGGCAGACCACAGTCAGCAGCTCACACTTCTTCATTTAATCATTTAGTCATTCCAGCCTTAAAACACTGATTAGTTACAATAATTGTAATAATTGATTTTATAAAGGAATGAAAAATGCTAAATTTGTTATTTGAGTTGATAGAGATACAATTAAATATGTTTAGGTTAGCAATTAATATAATTGGGATCTTTTTTCTTATTTCAACCATTCTTTACAGCCAGAATGGAGAGAATATAGTTGAATTTACACCTGATTTTAAATTTACTGAAGGTGTTTTTATTGATTTTAACCAGGTACGTAATAATAATCCTATTCCTAAAGCAAGAATACTTACGGCAGTTGATTTTAATGATGGCGATTTTTTTAAGGAAGTACTGGATAAAGATGTTATCTACTATTATAATGAATTTGGAATGAGAAATGTGGTGAAGAAGGACAATATATGGGGCTATTCACGAAATGGTGTTCTTTATATTCAATTAAAAGATGGGTTTCATCGGATAACAATTGTTGGAGGAATATGCCATTTTTTGGCTTTTATTAAAACTTTTGAAACACGATATTACGACCCCTATTTTTATCGCGGCTACTATTCTGATTATTATCGCTATCCCTCACGGAGTTCCACTTACTCTAAAACAGAACTTCACCAGTATATGCTCGATTTTGAGAGTGGTAAGATAATGGAATACAATTATTCAAATGTTGGTCTGGCCTTAATGCATGATGCTGAACTTCATGATGAATACATGAAACTTGGCAGAAGAAAAAGGAAACAACTAAAATTTATGTACATCAGGAAGTTTAATAAAAGAAATCCTATTTATCTACCAGTTAATTAAAAACCTATGCTCATGAAAACAATAATAATTAGCACTTGCTTAGCATTAATATGTCTTCATAATGCTTTTTCCCAGATTTCTTATCCAACCCCCCGGGATGCCGGGAAAATAATGAATACAAAAACCCTGGTTGTTCTTGAAGACAATATGTTTTCATCTTTTAATAGCCATATTAAAACAGTGGTTAACGAATTTTGGGATATTACGGAATTCGAATTTGTATCAGCAAAAGAGTTTAATGAAAAAAGAAGGGATGAACAATACTCTTTCCTTGTTCCTATTCAAACAAGTTTTCAAAAAGACAAATCCAATACGCAATGGGTTTTTCTAAATTTGTTATTGGGGGCTAAAACGGAAGCTATTGCAGGAATGCCTGAGTTTTGCTCAATACCTCTATATGTGATTAGTGAAGAGGAAGAAGGGTATGGATATTATTTACCCCTTATTATTCAGTTTATTCAGAAACGGGTAGCTCAGATCAAAGAGAATCCGGACGTAAAATCACTTGAAAATCTTACATATTACAATAAAAATATTCCGATGTTAGAGAACAAAACAATTTTTGTGCAGGAAAATGATCTTAGCCCGGAGATTAATACTATTGAAAAAATTGCTGAGTATTATCCATATAAGGTTAATATTGTGTCAGAGGATGAAATTGAACAGGCTATAAAGGAAAAAATCGAGAATGTTGTAGTATTACATAGTGCAGGACCAGGTGCTTCAGAAGATGCAGGCCGTTGTTACAAAATGCTTTTTGGTGCTGATGATTCACGAATGTATTTTTATAACTACCATACAATTAATTCAAAAAGACCCGATGGTTTACTTTCAAGGGATTTAATAAGGTTATGCAGGTTTTAAAAAAAAAATCGTCTGATGGCAAAAAATGAAGCTTCAATACCGAAAGGAACCCGTGACTTTTTGCCCGGGGAGATGGTCAAAAGAAACTATATCTTTAAAATCATCCGTGGCGTTTTCGAGTGTTTCGGATACCTTCCAATTGAAACTCCTGCTATGGAGCAAGCGTCTACTCTTACGGGTAAATACGGAGAGGAAGGCGACCGGTTACTTTTCAGGATATTGAATTCGGGAAATTTTCTTGCCGGTATTTCAGATGATGAGATTCTTGAAAGGAATGTAAATAAACTTAAAAGCTCATTGTCTGATAAAGGTCTTAGATACGACCTGACAGTCCCGTTTGCAAGATTTATTGTTCAACATCTGAACGAGATCACTTTCCCATTTAAACGATATCAGATACAACCTGTTTGGAGGGCAGACAGACCACAGAAAGGACGCTACAGGGAATTTTTTCAATGCGATGTTGATGTTATTGGTAGTAATTCTCTCTTAAATGAGGCTGAACAGATCCAGATTATTGATGAGATATTTAAAAAGTTGGGAATAAAAATACTAATCAGGATAAATAACAGGAAAATTCTTGGTGGAATAGCTGAAGTAATTGGTGAGGCAGATAAAATAGTACCTATTACTATCGCGATTGATAAACTGGATAGGATTGGGGCTCATAAAGTGAATGAAGAGTTGGCAGTGAAAGGTGTTTCTGAAAAAGCTATCCGTGAATTACAGCCCATCCTTGGTCTTACCGGTTCTGTTGAGGAAAAGCTCAGTGAATTAGAGAATAAAATCCTTTTACACTCCGGAATTGGTAGAAAAGGAGTGGATGAAATGAGAAAATTGTTTGGTTATCTTAAAACCTTTGACCTCGAAGCTGATCCGATTTTTGACTTAACTCTTGCAAGGGGATTGGATTATTATACCGGAACAATTATTGAAGCAAATTCAACTGAAATGAAGATTGGCAGCTTGTGTGGGGGGGGCAGATATGATGACCTGACAGGGGTTTTTGGGTTGAAGGATGTTTCAGGTGTTGGTGTAAGTTTTGGAGCTGATCGTATTTATGATGTGATGGAGAAAATGGATAAATTCCCCGAGGATACTACATCTACAACAACCCTTATGTTTGTGAATTTTGGAGAAAAGGAAGAAATCCACTGCCTTTCTCTATTAGCTGAAATTCGTAAATCAGGAATTAATGCTGAATTATTTCCCGATAAGGTAAGATTAAAAAAACAAATGAATTATGCCAACAAGAAGAATGTAGAATATGTTGCTTTAGTTGGGGAAGATGAAATGAAAAACAGGTTAATTACCCTGAAAAATATGAAAACCGGGGACCATGAGAAAATTAAACTTAAAGAGCTAATTGAAAAACTTTCATAAT
>JAUWPX010000115.1 GCA_030611395.1 Bacteroidota bacterium
CCGGATATTGGTGCATACGAAAGATCAGAAGATCAGTAATCAGCTTATGAGAACAGGTATAGAAATCATCTTGTTTTTTGTTTTATCTCTTATCCATACTCAATTTGTGTATGCACAGGATGATAAAAAATCGAATGAAGAAATATCGCGTATTCTGTTCTATAATGTTGAAAATCTTTTTCACCCGTTGAACGATTCTCTTACCGATGATGATGAATTTACCCCTGATGCAATCCGGCACTGGAGTTACTACAGATACAGGCAGAAGCTTATTAAAATATATAAGACTTTTGCTGCTGCAGGAGGATGGCAAGGGTTTGATCTTATAGGTCTGTGCGAGATTGAAAACCGGCAGGTTTTATCTGATCTGGTAACAAATACACCTCTTGTAAAGCAAAATTACAGGTTTATTCATAAGGATTCAGAGGATAGCCGGGGAATAGATGTAGCGCTTTTATACCGGGAGAAAAATTTTATTCCGGTTGATGTGAAGTTTTACAGGGTTTTATCCACTGATGATAGTTTATTCAGAACCAGAGATATTTTATACACAAAAGGAATAATCTCAACAGATACACTGCACGTATTTGTAAACCATTGGCCCTCAAGGTGGCAGGGTGTAATTAAAACTCAGGTTTACCGCAATATTGCTGCAAAGGTACTGCGTGAAGCGGTTGATTCAATTATTGAAACAACACCTGATGCAAAAGTAATTATCATGGGTGATTTTAATGATGAACCTGGTGATGCCAGTTTATCACGAATATTGCAGGCTAAGACAGAAATTGATTCTGTTGTTGATAATGATCTTTGTAATTTATCAGGGTTAGCTATGAGTGATAAGAAAATAGGAACTTATAAGTACAAAGGATTATGGGAAAATATAGATCAATTTATTGTATCTGCGAAATTGCTGAATACTGAAAATGGCTGGTATACCGGTAAAGACGATATTAATATCTTCTGTCCTGAATTCTTGCTTGAGAATGAAAAAGATGTTCCCGGTAAAAAGCCTTTTCGAACATACAGTGGATTCAGGTATGCGGAAGGGTTCAGTGATCACTTACCTATTTGTCTCACTTTGCGTAAGAAGGCTGATAACTAGTGTTCGTGTTATTTTTTGGGTTTCAGTCCCATTTCTTTTCCTTTCTTAAGCATAAAACCGTAAGCCGGCTCATAATCATTTGGTATCTTCCCATCAATAATAGCTTCCTTAATGGCATTCTTAATAATACCTATCTCTTTACAGGGCTTAAGTCCGAAGGTTTCCATAATAAGATCCCCCGGAACAGGTGGCTGGAAATTACGTATTGCATCATTCTCTTCAGTTTCTTTTAACTTTTCCCTGACAATTCCAAAATTCTTAAGATATAGTTTTACGCGTTTTTCATTTTTTGATGTTATATCAGCTTCGCAGAGTATCATTAAATCGTCAATATCATTACCGGCATCAAATAATAAACGACGTAAAGCAGAGTCAGTTACCTCTTCATGAATCAAAGCAATTGGTCGCAAATGTAATCTTACCAGTTTTGCTACATATTTCATTTCATGGTTAAGGGGTAATCTCAGTCTCCTGAAAATACCGGGGATCATTTTCGCACCCTGAAAATCATGTCCATGAAAAGTCCAGCCGGTTTTTGCATCAAACTTCTTCGTCCCGGGTTTCGCAATATCATGTAATATTGCTGCCCATCTGAGCCACAGATCATCCGATTTATTTGCTACATTATCTAATACTCCCAGCGTGTGATAGAAATTATCTTTATGTTGTTTCCCGCTTACTTCTTCTATTCCTTTAAGATTATGTAATTCAGGAAGAATAAGGTGGAGGAGGCCTGTTTTGTCTAATAGTCTGAATCCGGTTGATGGTGAATCGGATAAAATAATTTTATTTAATTCGGAAATGATACGTTCGGGGGATACAATTTTTATTCTTTCTTTGTTTTTAGAAATAGCCAGTAGTGTTTCTTCTGCTATCCCAAATTTTAACCGGGTGACAAATCGAATAGCGCGCATCATGCGTAAAGGATCATCTGAGAAGGTTTTCTCCGGTTCCATTGGTGTTCGTATGGTCTTGTCAATCAAATCATTCAGCCCGTTAAATGGATCAATGAACTTGCCATAAGATTCTCCGTTAAGACTTATGGCCATTGCATTGATTGTAAAATCCCTTCTTTTCTGGTCATCTTCAAGGGTGCCATTTTCAACAGAAGGCTTCCTTGAGTCTTGCCGGTATGATTCTTTTCTGGCACCGACAAAATCAATCTCATGATTCTTATAGCGGAACATTGCTGTTCCAAAATTTTTAAAAACAGTAACTTTTATTTTCGGGTCAATTTTTTTTGCTATTTTTTTTGCAATTTTAACACCGCTACCAATTACAACAATATCTATATCTCTGTCAGAGGACATTCGATTTAATAGAAAATCCCTGACATATCCACCAATAACATATGTTTCAACTTTTTCATTTGTAACAACTTCAGATATTATTCTGAAAATGGGGTTATTAAGACATTTCTTCATATGTAGATATGACAATTAGAACTAAATACATGACAAAATTACAATTTATGCAACAGAAACAGAAGGTTTTTTCAATTTTGATTTATGGTATGCCTTTTGTAAACAAGTATGATATCTTTGAATTAGTATTAATCATAAAATATAATTGTAATGCTTGAACATTTAACAAAGGAAACATTTAAACAGAAGGTTTTCAATTTTGAACAAAATAAAGAGTGGAAATTTGAAGGTGATATTCCATGTATGATTGATTTTTATGCAGACTGGTGCCAACCATGTAAAATTGTCGCTCCTGTTCTGGAAGAACTTGCAGCGGAATATAAGGGTAAGATCAATATTTATAAGGTTAATACAGAACAAGAGCAGGAATTGGCTGCCCTGTTCGGGATCAAAAGTATTCCTTCATTATTATTTGTCCCCAATGATGCACAACCACAAATGGCTATGGGTGCTTTGCCTAAGGATTCCTTCGAAAAAGCAATCTCTGAGGTTCTGAAAGTAGAAAAGAATTAAAAATCAGTCCACTTACACCTTTTTTTTCCTTACTTTTGTAATAATTATGGGGGTGCCTCAATATTACGGGCTGAGATCAAACCCTTTGAACCTGATTCGGGTAGTGCCGGTGTAGGGAATATGCCCCCCTGACAGTATCAAATTTAAACAAACGTTACTATGAAACGAGTAGTGCTATTATTGGTGTTCGTTTATTCTTCGTTTGTAGTTTTTGGACAATTTCAGGTAAGTGGAATTGTAGAAGATGCAAATGGAACTTCTTTAATCGGAGCTAATGTTATTCTGGAAGGTACTTATTTGGGAACTTCTACCGGTCTGTCCGGAAAATTTGTTTTTAGCAATGTGAATAATGAAAGCTATGTTTTAAAAGTTTCATATATGGGTTATGAAACGAAGAGAGAGAAAATTAATGTACAGAAAAATTTGCAGGTAATAATTACACTGGAAAAATCTGTTTATTTGGCAGATGAGGTTATTATCTCAACAATCAGGGCAAGCGAAACTATGCCTGTTGCATCAACTACTATATCTAAAAGCGAAATCAGGGAAAAGGATTTCGTACAGGATGTTCCATACCTGTTAAGATTAACTCCTTCACTTGTTACTTCTTCTGATGCCGGGACCGGTGTGGGTTATACAAGTTTCAGGATCAGGGGGACTGACCTTACAAGAATAAATATAACTGTTAACGGAATACCACTGAATGATTCTGAATCGCATGGTGTCTGGTGGGTTGATATGCCTGATTTTTCATCTTCGGTTGATAATATTCAGGTACAGCGTGGAGTAGGTACTTCAACAAATGGAGCAGGTGCTTTTGGAGCAACCGTAAATTTGAAGACATTTACATTTTCAAAGAAGCCATTTGCAGAGATAAATTCAATTGCAGGTTCGTTCAATACATTTAAGAATAATATAAAAATCGGCTCAGGTCTTATTGATAATAAATTTTCTTTCGAAGCCAGGATGTCTAAGATAAGTTCTGATGGATATATTGACAGGGCCACAGCTGATTTGAATTCTTTTGCAGTATCAGGAGCATATTTTGGAGAGAAAGATATGGTCAGTGTAAATATCATGTCTGGTAAAGAAAAAACATTTCAGGCATGGGATGGCGTGCCTTCAACTATTCTGGATCACAACCGTACTTATAACGGAATGGGTGAGTATTCCGATGAAATGGGAAATACAAAATACTACGATAATGAAACAGACAATTACTGGCAGGATCATGTTCAATTGTTATATTCCAGAGAGATCATACAGGATATTTATCTGAATCTTTGCTTGCATTATACTGGTGGAAAAGGATATTATGAACAATATAAGGAAGACGAGGACTATTCTGATTATCAGATGGATAATATACTGATTGGTTCAGATTTAATAGAAGAAACAGATCTTATTCGCAGAAAATGGCTTGATAATGATTTTTATGGAGTTACATATTCTTTAAAATACAAAAGAGATAAATGGGATGCATCCATAGGAGGGGCATGGAACAAATATTTCGGAGGTCATTTCGGAAAAGTTATCTGGGCACGGTATGCCGGTGATTCAGAATTAAATCATGAGTGGTATAATAGTGATGCTACCAAGACGGATATCAATCTCTATGGTAAAATAAATTATTATCTTTCTACCAAACTTAACCTCTATGCAGATATACAAACAAGGTATATTGATTATAAGATTGATGGAATTGATGACGATTTGCGAAATATTACTCAAAAGCATACTTATACCTTTTTTAACCCTAAACTGGGAACATTTTTAAAGTTAAATAAAAACCAGTCGGTCTATTTTTCCTTTGGCATTGCACATCGTGAACCTACCAGACATAATTTCGTTGATGCTGACCCTTCAGGACCTGTTCCTTTACCTGAGATGTTAAAGGATTATGAGTTAGGATATAATTTAAAATCGTCTGATTTCCGCTTTGCAGGGAATATTTACTTTATGGATTATGATGATCAACTTGTGCTTACAGGAGAAATTAACGATGTTGGTTCTCCGGTTATGACTAATGTTGAAAAAAGTTACAGGACAGGTATTGAACTTCAGACAGCAATTAAAATAACAGATAAAATAGAATGGGAAATGAATGTAACTTTAAGTCGTAATAAAATTAAGAATTTTACAGAACATGTTGATAATTGGGATACCTGGAGCCAGGTTTCTACAAATCTTGATGAGACAGATATTTCCTTTTCGCCTGCAATTATTATGGGAAGTAATTTCCGGTATAACCTGTTTGAAAATTTTGAGATCGGAATGTTTTCAAAATATGTTAGTAAACAATATATAGATAACACATCCTGTGAAAGCCGAATACTTAATCCCTGGTTTGTTAACGATCTTAATTTTCAATACTCATTTAGCCAAAAATGGGTTGATCAGATTAGTGTTAAGCTTCAGATAAACAACTTGTTCAATGAGGAATATGAGACAAATGCATGGGTTTACCGGTATATTGTTGATGGAGAAAACAAAATAATGGATGGATATTTCCCACAGGCTTCAAGGAATTTTCTTGTAGGTCTTAATTTCCGGTTCTAAAGAAGAAATATAAATAATCAGAAGCGAAGAGACTAAAAAGTTACAAAAACGGAGTAGTTATTAAAAAATGTAATTATTTCTTTATTTTTTGTAACAAAATATTTTTGTTTACGTTTACTTAAATGAAGACTGAGGGTAATAGAACAAATTTCTCGGTTAAGAAT
>JAUWPX010000087.1 GCA_030611395.1 Bacteroidota bacterium
CTGTCTTTTTCATATCCGTCAAAACCTGCAGAAACACCAACAACGTCCGGCTGGAACTTTTTTGCTATTTCAATAGCAATATCAACAGCAGACAAGAATTCCCGGTCATCGCTTCCGGCAGGTAAAGGGAAATTCATCGTATAGCCTTTCCCTTCCCCTTCGCCTGTTTCATCAATTCTTCCTGTCCAGGGATAGGCATATTCCTGGTGCATGGAACAATATAATACCTTGTTGCTTTGGTAGAAAATTTCTTGTGTCCCATCGCCATGATGACCGTCAATATCGAGGATAAAAACCTTTTTCCCTTCATTTACCAGTTTTTGTGTTGCAATGGCGATGTTATTAAAAAGGCAAAACCCGGCTGCGATTTCATGTTTTGCGTGATGTCCGGGTGGACGAACGATAGCAAAGTCGTTATTTTCCGAAGCAAGAATCGTTAAACCCACAGCCAGGCATGCAGCTTCATAACTTTCAGGAGTAACCGAAACTTCTGCAAGAATAGTTTTTTGATAGCATGCCTCCTTAACGTATTGAAGATATTTTTCGCTGTGAACCAATTGAATGTATTCTACCCCGTCTTTTGACGTGTTTTCGAACTGATCGATAAATTCACCGATGCGGTAAGCTCCCTCAGCACTGCTTTCAATGTTATGCTGTAAGAATTTTTTGTTAAAAAGTACATTCATTTTTAAATTCCCATTGGTAAATAGCCAACAGCCACAGGCTTACTTTTCATAAATCTCTGATTCCGGATGAAAAGAAAACCAGGCAAAAGCAAAGTGATTGCTGTGTATTTCCGGCATCAGTTCTTTACCTTTAAGCTGACCATTAATACACAGTCCGGTTATATCCCAAATACTTTTAGTTTCCTTATCAACAAATTCACCTTTTGTCTTCTCGAATGTTAAAATCCTGCTTTCTAATTCAGATGAGAATACTGTAGCTGATCCTATGTCTTTTGATTTTGCGATTTCTTTCTTATCCAGAACTGAAACAGTTCCTTCTTTGTAAAATATGACAATATTCCTACCATCGTAATGATCATTAATTACCCCTTCTTTAGCAATAACAGAAAAAGGGTAGACTTTATATCCATCACTCCCTTTTATGTCTATTAATCGTTCCATCGGTGATAATCTTGTATCAAGTTTTGAATGATTAAAATATCTTTCATAAGGGTTGTTATGTTCATTATCATAATTTTCGTATGGATTTGTACCATATCTTATTTGTGACGCTGTTCCGGTTTCCGGTGATAGAATTTCCCCATTAGGATATCTGCTGAAAAAGTCTTCAACTGATACTATCAAAGATGGAATTACATTTAACTCGACATCCGCTAATTCTCCTACTAAACCTAATCCTATCAACTGTTGCCACCATGTTTCAGTTTGTTTATCTGCCATTATCATACCGCTGTTTCTGAGCATTCCGGACACCTCGAAATCAAGCAGATATTCTTTCCCTTTGTGTTTTAATCTTCGGTCATATACAACGCTTAAATTGCATAATGGACAGTATGTAGACAATATTGGTATACCATCTAAACTATCATTTGAGATTTCATGCATGGTGAGAATATTTAATGGATAGGCTTTGGCCTTATCGTTTATAGCAACAGAGATTACTGGTTCATGCTTAAAAAATTCCTTTAAACCCTTTTCTTTTCCGATGAATTTTGGATAATCAATTTTCGGGAAAGTGTTACGAGGAACAACAACTGTGATTTCCTCTAAGTTAACAATTCGTTTAGAAGTATCTGTTTTCCAGTTGTATTCTATATTACGAAGATTCTTTAATTGTGCTTTTGCACTACTAATTGTCATTGAGATGATAAGAAGATACATGAATGTTTTAGATATTTTTTTCATTTTAAAAGATTTATTTCTTTAGAGTAATAATTGCTTGTGTCTGACGTTTTGAATAAACGCCTGTTTTAATGGCGTTTATTTATTGTCATACCGTGTTTTATTCAATCTTTTTCGCTTCAATTTCTCTATGTTTTTGATATAGTGTCAGACTCGTCACTTTCCCCTTTTCAAAATTGAATCCTATTTGTGCAGATGCTGTTTTATAGAAAAACCTATCTTCCTCATATGGGAATAATTCAAGTTTTGGCTGACCTGTAAGTTGGGCATATAGTTGTTTATCTTCTAAGGAAATCGCAAAGATCAATTCAGACCTTATCTCGTATTCTCCCGTATATTTTTCCAGGACTTTTACAGGAAGGTTGATTTCTTCAAATTCCATTTTAACAAACGATGGCAAGGGCCCTGCATTTTTTTCACCACTTAAGAGTTTCAAGGAAAGATCGCCGATTGAAACCAAAGCGTCATGTACACCTCCGGAATTTGATGCAATATACACACCTGTCTTTGAACTTGTTCCTACCTTGAAAGCTGTAGAAAATCCAGGAAGTGCTCCTGTGTGCAGAAGAAATTTTTCATCATCGATATTTATTACGCCAGTTCCAAGTCCATAATAGCTTCCAAATTGTGCTTTTTGCATTTCAGCTATTGATTCTGAGCTTAAAATTGACTGCCCTTGAAAGAGTCCTCCATTTAATTGAGCAATTAGAAAATTGGCTATTTCCGGAACAGTTAAATACATATCCCCGGCAGGAAATACGTCAAAGCGAATTTGATATTCAGGAAAAGGTTGATTGTTTACTATTGTATACGGTAATGCTAGTTCTTCTATCATACCTGGTGTTGGCACCAATGGACCTTCCGATTGAATCCTTAGCGGCTTCAAAATATTCTCTACAATGTAGTCTTGATATGATTGTCCTGACACTTTTTCAATTACTAGTCCTAAAAGTGCAAAGCAATGATTGCAATATTTGAAATTTATCCCAGGGGGTTCTTCAGCACTAATTTCAGAAGCAACTTCTTCAAGTGTTCTGGGTAGCATTCTTTTCCATATAGGAATCATCTCGATAGGACCTTTTAATCCCGAATGGTGACTTAACAGATGGCGAATAGTAACAGGTGTTCCTTCATTTGAAAGATCGGCAATAGCTGATTCGTCTAGGTACTTATTTACAGGGTCATCTAAATCCAATTTCCCGGCTTCCGCTAACTGCATGATCGCAGTTGCTGTAACAAACTTAAAATTTGAACCAGTGTGATAAATTGTAGCACTGGTTGCAGGAACCTGCTTTTTGACATTTGCATAACCGAAGGCATCTGCCCAAACAATAGTATCATCTTTAATTAATGAAATGGAAATAGATGGTATGCCGGTTTCCTTTAGTAACTTATTGATTTCCTTCGTTAGTGTCTTTTTTGTGAGCTCTAAATCGAAATTCTCTTCTGATTGACTGTCTTGAGAAATAGACTTATTTGGTATAATGAACACACACAATAAAAGAATTAATACAAATTTTTTCTTAATCATTTTTTAGTTTTAATGTGGTTTAATGGTATGGTTATGCGTAGTGCGGGATTTTATGCATTTAACTTTCAACTTATCTCTAATTTTATTACTTACATTTTCTTTCAATTTTGCACTGAAACCCGCATTACGTATAGCTTTTGTTGTGTACTGCTCTTATTCTTCATCGAAGATAAAGACATCTTCAATTTTATGCTCAAAAACTTTTGAGATATCGTATGCCAGTTTTAGAGAAGGATTGTATTTTCCCTTCTCAAGAAATACAATAGTCTCCCTGCGGACTTTTACTTTTACGGCTAAATCATTCTGGGTTAAATCATATCTTGCCCGTAACTCTTTCATTCTATTTTTCATCATTAATTCCTCTATTATTGATTATCACCCAGCTAATAACAAAAATTATTGCCATTCCAATCATTCCGGTAGAAAACAACCATTTAATGTTTATGATTACATGACTTTGCATATATATCAATACTAACCATAGAAATAAAGATAAATAATAAGATATTGCAGCTGCCTTTTGAGCTACTTTTCTTGACAGTTCATCCTCTTCAGGTAAGCCTTGTTTTTTCCTTTTAATTCTTCCGTATGCCAAATAAATACCCATTATAAAAAATACTAACAGGACTCCGATAAAAACATACTCCAAAACCGAAGATGATGAATTACCTGGTTGAACTAGCCATAATCCGGTAAGAACAATAATCCAGGTCAAAACAAAAATTGGTAAAAATACTTTTTTCATGATGTTTAAATTTTAAATGTTAATAATATCTAACACAAAGATAGATATAAATAACATTCAATTCCAAATTTTTTTATAAAATATTTTTTCCAATATTTTTAACATGCAGATAAACAGACATATAAACTGAAATTATTTTTAGAATTTTTCCAGGTTATTCTATAAAATTTGAATTAATGCGATTATTAAGAGATACTGTCAATGGAAATCATGCTCTTAGAGTTGCACACAACTTAATATATAGTGCAAATTTTTATTTTATACAAGAATAACGTAATTAACTGTTTTTAAAAAAATACCGGATATTGCTATTTACTATTTACTTCATACTATTTACTTCTTATTTTTTACTTCCTCCACCAGTTCCTTGCCAAGAAAATGCTTGAACCAGAACTGTACACCTTCCCTTGTTGAATGAACCCGTTTTGGCCCACCCCAACCGTGCCGGCCACCCGGGTATAACATAAGCTCAAAATCTTTGCCAAGGTCTTCCATCTTTGATATCAGCTGAATAATGTTTTGCATATGTACATTATCATCCATTGTTCCGTGGGTAATAAGAACGTATCCTTTATACTTATCAGCATGTGTCATTACAGAGCCGTAGTCGTATCCATCAGGATTCTGCTCCGGTGTGTCCATGAATCTTTCCGTATATACATTATCATATAATCTCCATGATGAAAGTGCCGAACCTGCAATACCATGAGTAAAGTAATCAGCACCTGCAGTTAATGCCATAAGGGTCATGTACCCTCCGTAGCTGCTGCCCGTAATGCCAATTCGTCCGGGATCAATAAAAGGTTTTTCCCTTAACCATTTTGCTGCTTCAATATAATCGTGTGTTTCCCACTTCCCGAGATTCCTGTGCATAAGTGCAACTCCCTTTTTACCGTAATGTCCTGTACCACGGTGATCAACCGAGATTGTAATAATGCCGTTCTGGGCGTAATAATGGTCACTCAGTGAATATCCTGCTGAATTTCTTACTGATGGGGCATTCGGACCACCATATATTGAAAATCGTACAGGGTATTTTTTTGTTTTGTCAAAATTGGACGGGAGTGTCCATTTTGCAGGTAAATCCCAGCCATCTGATGTAGGAATTGTAAACAGTTCAACTTTCCCGAGATTATAATCATCCATTATATCTGATTTCGAGTCTCCAAGCAGACGGATAGATTTTCCTTTTGCCGAATAAAGTTCCATTTTTGACGGATTATGAATATTGCTATAAGTATCAATGAAATATTTTCCTTCAGGAGAAACATTTACCCTGTGGGTTCCCTGAATTGATGTAAGCTTTGTTAGTTCTTTTCCATTCAGTTTGATACTGAATAGATGATTCTCGGTTGATTCGCCTCCTGTTCCTGTAAAATATACAATTTTTTTCTTTTCCACCACTTTTGAAATACCGGTTACACGCCAGTCAAAACCGGTAACTTTACTTATTAACTTCCCCGACATATCGTAGTAGGATAAGTTTCTCCAGCCATCTACGTCACTTCTTAGCAGAAAACCGCTACCGTCCTCAAAAAAATAGAGGTCTTCAAAAAACTCAACCCACGATTTTTGCTTTTCATTATATATTTCCGTTTTCTTTCCTGTTTCCGGATCAGACAAGAACAAAAAAATCTCATCCTGGTCGCGTGGTATATACTGGTATATTAAATATTTAGAATCCCTGGTCCAGAAGGGCCATGCAACATATCTGTCAACTCCCTCATTTGTATCTATCCATACTGTTTTTGTTGTTTCTATGTCTGCAATACCCAGTCGTACCTCCGGATTAGGATCACCCGGTTTTGGATAAGGTGTTACTTCCAGCTCCCCATGAATTCCATCTGCTCTGAAAAGGGTAAACTCGGGAACAGGATTATCATCAAACCTGAGGTAAGCCAGTTTTTTACTGTCTGGCGACCACCAGAATGCACGGTAGCGTGAACCGCGTCCAAGAATTTCCTCATAGTAAACCCATGAAGCCCAGCCGTTATATATGCGATTTGTCCCATCATTTGTCAATTGTTTCTCTTTTCCTGTGGCCAAATCAATTACAAACAGATTATGATCGCGGGTAAAAGCTATCTTAGTGGCATCAGGTGAAAAAGTAACATTTTTTTCTTCTGATTCTGAATCAGTAAGCTGTTTGAATTCTTCTTCAGGTAAATTAAAATAATAGAGGTTATTTTCTTTCCGGAAGATAAAATGATTCAGGTCATCAGTTCGCGTTTCACTCTCTCGCAAAGTAAAACCTTCAGGTAGTTTTTTATTAAATTCTTCATAATCGAGATAAATACTTTCCT
>JAUWPX010000242.1 GCA_030611395.1 Bacteroidota bacterium
GAAATGAAATGTAAAGACGGGAGATATTATGTGGATATGGAAAGTTATATCGGAGAAAGTACACTGACCACATATTCAGATATGGAAACTACTTTTGAAGTAGAAAACATGACAATTCCTGCTGAGCTGAAAGTCGGGGAAGTTATGGATAATGGGAAGATTACGGTTACTATCAGCAACAATGGCATGAAAATTATGACTATTTCCGTGAATATCTCAAACAGAAAAGTTGAAGCAAAAGAAGATATTACCACCCGGGCCGGAACATTTGAGTGTTATAAAATATCATACGATATATCAACAAAAATGTTGATTACAATCAAAGCAAGTACTGTTGAATGGTATGCTAAAAATGTTGGAGTGGTTCGGTCAGAATCATATAACAAAAAAGGGAAACTGACAGGGTATACCGTGCTTACGGATTTTCAGAAATAGGAAGAAGAATGAAAAAATACATTTTAGCTCTCGATTCGGGAACAACGAGTAACAGGGCTATTCTTTTTGACCATTCAGGCAGAATAATAAATAGTTCGCAACGTGAATTTGAACAAATTTTTCCAAAACCAGGCTGGGTAGAGCATAATCCGGAAGAGATTTGGTCAACCCAGAAATTTGTGGTTCGTGATGTGCTTGAAAAGCAAAATATTGCAACTGAAGATATTGCTGCAATAGGAATAACTAATCAACGGGAAACCACCCTGGTATGGGATAGGGAAACAGGTAAACCCGTGTACAATGCTATTGTATGGCAGGACAGGAGAACGGCAGGTTATTGCGACCAGTTGAAAAACAAGGGTGTTGAAAAGCTGATAAAAGAAAAGACAGGACTTATTATTGATGCCTATTTTTCCGGGTCAAAAATAAAATGGATACTTGATAATGTTCCCGGGGCGAGAGAAAAAGCAGAGGAAGGAAAACTCGCTTTTGGAACTGTGGATACCTGGTTAATCTGGCGCCTTACACATGGGAAAATACATGTTACGGATGCGACAAATGCCAGCAGAACAATGCTTTTTAATATTCATAATTTGACATGGGATCAGGAACTGCTTGAGATTTTTGATATCCCTGCAAGTATGCTACCTGAGCCAAAACAAAGTAGTGAATTTTATGGCAATACCATAAAGGAGCATTTTGGTGGAGAAATTCCAATATCAGGTATTGCGGGTGATCAGCAGGCAGCACTTTTCGGACAGATGTGTGTTGAGAAAGGAATGGTGAAAAATACCTACGGGACAGGATGCTTTGTTGTTATGAATACCGGAAATGAAGCGATACTATCTAAATATAATTTATTGACAACCATCGCCTGGCAAATTAACGGGGAAGTTACATATGCGCTGGAAGGGAGTATTTTTATTGGCGGTGCAGTGGTTCAGTGGTTAAGAGACCAGTTACACATTATTAAATCATCATCTGAAATTGAAAAATTAGCAGCCGGTGTTAAGGATAACGGAGGGGTGTATTTTGTGCCTGCTTTTGTAGGACTGGGTGCTCCTCACTGGGACCAATATGCAACCGGTACTATTATTGGGATTTCCCGCGGTACATCTGATGCTCATATTGCCAGAGCCGGACTGGAAGCTATTGCATTGCAATCAATGGACGTGATTAACACAATGGCAAAAGATTCAGGTGTAGATCCTTCTGAACTCAGAGTTGATGGTGGTGCCTCGGTAAATAACCTGCTAATGCAAATACAGTCAAATGCTATTAATAAAAAAGTGGTTCGCCCGGTAATAACCGAAACAACAGCACTGGGAGCTGCTTACCTTGCCGGATTAGCAATTGGTTTCTGGAATAATGTTGAGGAAATTAAAAATCAATGGCAGGAAGATAAAGTATTTGAACCGGAGGCAAATTCAGCAGGCTTTAATGAAGTGATCGAAAATTGGAATAAGGCGCTTGAACGCAGTAAGGGATGGTATAAAAGATAAAATTAGAAATTAGAAATTAGAAATTAAAAAGTTGAAACCCGTAACCAATGACCAGTAACCCGTAACCAGTAACCAGACAAAATGAATAGAGAATCGGTTCTTAAAAATATAAAACAAGCCAAAAAACAATGGGATATAGTGGTAATTGGTGGTGGTGCAACCGGACTTGGTACTGCTCTTGATGCTGCATCACGGGGATTTAAGACATTGTTACTCGAACAACATGATTTTGCAAAAGGAACCTCAGGCAGAAGCACCAAACTGGTTCATGGCGGAGTAAGATATTTGCAGCAGGGCGATGTTTCACTGGTCTTTGAAGCGTTGAAAGAGAGGGGGTTAATGTTCCAAAACGCTCCGCATCTTGTTAGAAATCAATCATTTGTTATTCCGATTTATGAATGGTGGGGAGGCCCGTTTTACACCGTTGGATTAAAGGTATATGATTTTATGGCGGGCAAATTGGGATTAGGTCCATCAAGGCATATTTCAAAGGAAGAAACTATTAAAATTCTGCCGACTGTTGAACGAAAAGGATTAAAAGATGGCTTGATTTATCATGACGGTCAGTTTGATGATGCGCGTATGGCGATAAGTCTTGCGCAGACATGTGTGGATTATGGTGGTGAGGTAATAAATTACATGAAAGTGATACAGGTTTGCAAAGACAAAAACCTTGTAACCGGTGTGATTGCAAAAGATATGGAGAGCAATGTTGATTACACAATAAATGCAAAGGCTGTGATAAATGCAACAGGAGTTTTTGCAGATGAAGTAAGGAAAATGGATGAACCGGAGGCAAAAAATATGATAAGTCCAAGTGTGGGAATTCACCTGGTTATTGATAAATCTTTCCTGCCATCCGATTATGCAATTATGGTACCTCATACAAGTGATGGCAGAGTGTTGTTTGCTGTACCATGGTACAATAAAGTAATACTCGGTACTACTGATTCTCTTGTTGATAAACCCTCTTTAGAACCCAGAGCGTCAGATGAAGATATTGACTTTATCCTGAATAACGCAGGACAATATCTGTTAAAACAACCTCTAAGAAAAGATATTCTAAGTGTGTTTTCAGGGTTAAGACCCCTGGCTGCTCCTGAAGAGGGAGAGGGTAAAGCAACAAAGGAGATATCAAGAAGTCATAAAGTACTTATTTCAGTTTCGGGACTAATCACAATTTTAGGAGGCAAGTGGACAACATACCGCAAAATGGCAGAAGATACTATTGAAAAAGCCATTATGGTAGGTGAATTGCCGGAAAGAGAATGTGTTACTCACCATTTGTTAATACATGGCTATAACATAAATAAAGAAGACCATAATGACCCGATGATTGCATATGGGCTTGACCGGAAAAAAGTTCGCAATATTGAAGAGGAATCGGATAAATTCAAAGGATATTTGAGTGAGTCTCTTCAAATAAGAAAAACACAGGTAATATGGGCTGTCAGA
>JAUWPX010000117.1 GCA_030611395.1 Bacteroidota bacterium
AACCTGAGTGTATCGCTTATTGATCTGAATGTAACAGGTACAGATACGTTTAGTAGTGATACACTGATATCATTTAAATCATTTAGTATAGCAATAGATATGGTAAGTCTTATTAAGAAAGATGGAATAAACATCAGGTCGGTATCATTGATCAAACCCAGCATTCATGCCAAAGTTACGGAGGATGAAAAAGCTAACTGGGATATAATGAAGGAATCTGAAGAAGAAATGGTTGAGGAACCTGATACTGTTGTGTCCGGAACACCGGATTTTAAAGTGAATTTGAAAAAATTTGAGATAGTTGATGCCGGGATTCTTTATGAGGACTTGTATTCAAAAATGACAGCTTCATTACAAAACTTCAATTTTCTACTGAGTGGTAATATGTCAGCAGATTTTACAGAACTGAAAATAAACTCATCAATCGGAGATATTGATTTCAGATATGGCGGAATGCAATATGTGAGAAATGCCGTGCTAAAGATGAGTGCTGAGATAGGAGCCGATATGAAAAATATGATCTTTACTTTCAGGGATAACAGTATCTCGCTTAATGACCTTGGGATTGGCTTTGATGGAAAAGTTGAAATGCCTGATGATAATATTAAAATAGACCTGACATTCGCTTCGGTGGACAATAAGTTCAGGTCATTACTATCCATGGTCCCCGCTGTTTACCTTAAGGATTTTGAAGATGTAAAAACCAGTGGGGCTATTACATTGAAAGGAAAGGTAAATGGAATATATAGTTCAGCCGATTCAACATTGCCGGATATCTCGCTTGAGATTACGGTGGATAATGCAATGTTTAGTTATCCCGATCTTCCTAAATCGGTTGAGAATATAAATGTCACAACAAATATTTTTGTTGATGGTACAGATATGGATAAGACTACGGTAAACCTTGACCGTTTTCATCTGGATATCGCGGGGAACCCTGTGGATGCCGGTTTAAAGCTAAAGACACCCATTAGTGATCCTGATATTTCAGGATCGCTTAAGACCAACATGGATCTTCAATCAATTGTAGATATTATTCCTATGGAGAATGTTGTACTCAAAGGAATAATTAATTCAGATATTGAATTTGGAGGAAGCATGTCTATGTATGAAAATGAGATGTATGAAGATATTATAGCTAACGGTACCGTATCACTTAAAGATTTTGAATTTAACTCACCCGATCTGCCTCAAAAAGTAGTTATTTCAAAAGCAGGAATGCAGTTTTCTCCCAAATATGTTGAATTATCTGAACTCAGCATAATTATTGGTAAGAGTGATATTAATGTAAAAGGGAAAGTTGAAAATTTTATTCCTTATGTTTTTAATGATCAAACTTTGAAAGGCACACTTGATTTAACCTCTGCTAATCTGGATATAGATGAACTAATGCCCGAAACAGAGGAGGTGGTTGAAGAGGAAGAGGCTGATACCGTGACGCTTTCAGTAATTGAAGTCCCGAAAAACATTGATTTTGAGTTTACTTCAAAACTGGATCATATTAAATATGGCAATCTTGACATTAATAATACATCAGGAAAAATAGTTGTTAGAGATGGAAAGGTAGTGCTGGATGGGTTGCAGATGGACCTGTTGCAGGGATCAATGAAAATGAACGGTGAATACAATACTATAGATATTACCAGGCCTGTTGTAGAATTTGATATGGACATCAATGGTATTGATATTCCTTCTGCATTCAATGCTTTTAATACAGTACAGAAACTTGTGCCGGCGGCTGAAGGTCTGAAAGGAAAAATATCTACTACGCTTTTTTTTAATAGCCTTCTGGGAGAGGATTTGATGCCGGTGACTGAAACTATTGACGGTTATGGCAGGCTCCAGTCTGAAAGTATCCAGGTTGTGAATTCCGGCACACTTGATAAAATTTCTTCAGCATTGAAACTTAAAAAGGAGATGTCAAATACTTTCAAAGACCTGAATATTAGCTTTAAAATAATTGATGGACGAATTTATGTCGAGCCTTTTAAAGCAAGCTTAGGGAGTATCGATATGGTTATTGGCGGGGATCAGGGTATTGACCAGACCTTAAACTATCTTGTTAAGATGTCTGTCCCCAGGGCTTCTTTTGGTACAGGTGCAAACCAGGTTATTGAAGGCTTGGCTGCTAAAGCCACTGCAAAAGGCCTGAAAATTGATCCGGGAGAGAAAGTAAATGTTGATGTAAAAGTAACCGGTACTTTTACCGATCCGAAGATAGGTTTGGATATGAAAAGCAGTTCGGAAAATGCTATAAAAGCAGTTAAGGAACAAGTGAAGAAAAAAGTTAAAGAAGAGGTTGAAAAGAAGAAAGAGGAGGTCAAAGTAAAGGTAAAAGAAAAAGTGAATGCCGAAGCTGACAAAATACTTGCAGAAGCTGAAAAGCGTGCGCAACAGGTAAAAGATGCAGCTGCAGATGCTGCTGAAGCTCTTAGAGGAGAATCTGAACTGCGGGCAAAACAACTAGAGAAAGAGGCTGCAGGAAAAGGGATGCTGGCTAAGGTGGCAGCCCAAAAAGCTGCTGAAAAAATCAGGATAGAAGGGGATAAGAAAGCAGATAAACTTGTAAAAGAAGCCGAAAATAAAGCTGAAATAATAATGAATGAAGCTAGAGAAAAGGTTGAGGCTTTAAAAGATGATTAGAATTTCTTCTCCTTAATACGAGCACTCTTACCGGTAAGTTTCCTAAGGTAAAAGATTTTTGCCCTGCGAACTTTACCACGTTTGTTTATTGTGATTTGATCAATAAACGGTGAAGCTATAGGGAATATTCTTTCAACACCAATATTCCCCGACATTTTGCGAACGGTAAATGTTGCAGTATGATCGGTTCCTTTCTTCTGAATTACAACCCCTTTGAATTGCTGGATCCTTTCCTTGCTTCCTTCAACTATTTTGTAGTGTACAGTAATAGTGTCACCTGCATTGAATTCGGAAAGATCGTTATCTGTAGCTAACTCTTTATTAACAACTTTCATTAATTCCATACCCCTAAAAATTATATATTCTACTTCGTTTATTTGAAATCGACCGCAATATTACAAATATTTTTTTGAAAAATCACATTCATATAAAATTTATATGAATAAATATTTACTATTAAAGACTATTTTTACTGAATGCGCTAATTAACCTACGCCGGTTACTGGTTGTTGATCTTTGAACCTTGAACTTTAAACTTTGAACTCTCCTTTCTTCCTTACTCACCTTACTCAACAACTTACCTTACTCACCTTGACATAATTAATGTCCTGAATTATCTTTATACTCAAATTTTTCGCCGGTATCTTTTATTATTCTACGGTACCATTCTTCACCATATCCGGGCTGACTAACATTTGGAGTTGTATATATATATCCTTCAGGTACTTCGCGTTTTTCTTTAATATTTCCATCCATATATTTGGTGAACAGATATCTGTAAAGATCTTTCCATTCACTTACAGTTCTGTTTCCTGAATTCACCGAAAAATCAGTAATAAATTCAATTGCCTCCTTAGGGTTACTTTTATATAATTCTTTGGCTGCTTTATCAACAACAGGGACAGCATTGATATATTTCATTTCCAGTTCTTCCTGTTTTTTCCGGATATCTTTAATCATATAGTTATAACGAGTATAGGCGAAATTTGAAACTTGATTAAAAACCCAGAAAGCTGCATCGTCACTATACTCCATCATTGAGCCGTTACCAACCGCGTAAGTATGTGGTACCTCTGTCATCCCGCAATACATTGGTGTATAAACAGTTGTATATGCATCATCAACACTAAACCAGATAATTCCTCCAATTGGATCGGGAAGCCAGTCTCTGGATTGTGTAACAAATGAAAATCCTGTTTGTTGGGTTGAAACAGCTCTTTCATTGAAATAGGTTTTTTCGTCAACTTTCCATGTAAGGGGTCTGTATCGTATAATATTTTCAAACGGACCGGCTCCCATATCTTTAGTCATATCCATCGGGCTATTCTGAAAATAATCCCGCATCATACCCATAACATCATGAACTGATACTTTTTCATCCGGCTTAACCCATAGTGGCATCTTGTTATGCAGATCATATCCCATAGCATATTCCAGATACTTGTCCATACCTGATGTTACTTTATTAAAGCCTGACCAAACTCTTGCTTCGCAGAATCTTGCACCACCAAAATCAACAGGAGCATAAGCATCAGAAAAACTAAAATCTTTATTTTTTCCATCGAAGTATTCCATATTACGTGCAACTTCAATAATATCAGATGCATAAACAGTTTCAATTCCGGGTTCAAAGATCTTATCCAGATTATCTGACGAGATAGAAGTTTTTCCGTTTTCCAGCGGGAAAGTAGTGATCCTTGCCTGGTTGGCATGTCCGCTTATGTATCCGTCAGGAATACGACGAGCTACCCATACCGCACCGGTGTTGCCTTTCCCTTTGCCAATCAGTTCCATTATCCATACTTCGTTTTTATCAGAAATTGAGAAGGATTCGCCTGAACTGCAGTAACCATATTCATCAAGAAGTTCTGCGATTGTTTTGATTGCTTCCCTTGCATTTTGTGATCGTTGAAGTGTAATATACATAAGACTTCCATAGTCAATTAACCCTTCCGGATCCCTGAGTTCTGAGTGACCACCGTAAGTAGTCTCCCCAATGGCAACCTGGTGTTCATTAATATTTCCTACTACCGAATATGTATGGGTTACCTGTTTTATTTTACCAAGGTATTTTCCTGTATCCCATTCATAGACATCCAGCATTGTGCCATCAGGATAATCGGCTGATGGCATAAAATATAATTCTCCAAACAAAACATGAGAATCGGCTGCATAGGTTATCATAGTTGACCCATCAACTGAAGCCCCTTTGGTGATCAGGAAATTCGTACATGCATTTCCTGTTTGGTTGAAAAGCAGAAATGATAATACAAGTGTAAAAATTACTGATATTCCTTTTCTCATAACTATTTTTTTTCAGTTTAAGAATGACAAATATATAAAAAAACTATTCTCACTAATTCAACTTACTTAACTATTCCAAAGACTGGAAGGATAAACTCCTTTACTTACCAGTTCCCTGATACTTTCAATAACAACAGGCTTGTCTTCCCGGTAAGTAACCCCGAACCATGATTCATCAGTATTCAGAACTTTTACCTTTGCAGTATTTTTCTGAATAAGGTCTGCTATCAAATCAGGAATAAAAAATTCGGCTTTTGGATTGTTTGAATTTTCTGTCATGAATTTTCTGAAATGCTTATTCAGATAATCAAACACAGATGTATTAAATCCCCAGAAATTCATTGATACTGTTTCACTACCGGTCAATCCGGTTTTTTTCCCATCTTCATCAGTGAATATTATTTTGTTATTTTCTTTCTCTATTCTGGTTCGCTCGGTAACAATCTTCAGATAGCTGTCCTTATTTGTTTCACATACACCACGTGCAACATGACCATGATCAGATAGTGTCCGGTCGAGCCTGTAACCCACCATACTATATTCATTGATATCAGATGAATTTGTCAGGAAATCTGCCATTACCCGGTATGAATTATAACCATAAAAATCATCAGCGTTAATTACAGCAAAAGGTTCATTTATTTTTTGTTCAGCAACCATTACAGCATGACCGGTACCCCATGGTTTTTTCCTGGCTGATGAAAAACGAACATCTTTTGGCACCATATCAATATGCTGGAATACATAGTCAACATCTATCCGATCTTTTA
>JAUWPX010000324.1 GCA_030611395.1 Bacteroidota bacterium
CCTTCTACCTACGCTCCTACAATTTCAACTATCCAGAACAGAGGTTATGTTCTTAAAGAAGATCGCCCCGGTTTCAACAGAAATTTCACTGTTATTTCTTTATTAAAAGGGAAACTTGAAGAAAAAACTAAAACTGAAAAAGCAGGTACGGAAAAAAAGAAACTGTTCCCGAAAGATATTGGAATAGTTGTTAACGATTTTCTTATTGAACATTTCAAAGATATCCTGAATTATAACTTTACAGCTTCTGTAGAAAAAGAATTTGATGAAATTGCCGCAGGGAAGTTAGACTGGACTAAAATGATTGATACCTTTTATAAATCATTTCATGCAAAAGTTGAAAAAAGCCTGGCAATTTCTGTTAAAAAAACCGGTGAACGACAACTCGGCAATGACCCTGAAACAGGTGAACCAATTATAGTTAGAATTGGCAAATATGGCCCGTTTGTTCAACTGGGCGACAGTAATAAAGATGAAAAACCCAGGTTTGCCAGTCTGCTTAAAGGACAGCTTATTGAAACAATTACACTCGAAGAAGCCCTTGAATTATTCAAACTGCCAAGAACAATCGGTAAGTATGAAGATAATGATTTAGTTGTTGGTATCGGGAGGTTCGGACCATATGTCAGGCATAACAATAACTTCTTTTCGCTGAAGAAAGAGACAGACGATCCATTGACTATAAATAAATCAAGAGCCATAGAACTGATCGAAGAAAAAAGGGAAATTGAGAAAAAGCGTATTATTAAAAGTTTTCCAAATGATCCCGACCTGAAAGTCCTTGCCGGACGTTATGGCCCATATATTTCTTATAAAAAGAAAAATTTCCGTATACCACGAGAAAATAAGCCTGAATCTCTTACATTTGAAGATTGTATGAAAATTATTGAAGAAGGACAGAAAAAAGGAAGGCAAAAGGCAAAAGGCAAAAGGCAGTAACCAGTAACCAGTAACATTTTAGTACTTTTTAATTTGTAATTTTTAATTTCTAATTTCTAATTTCTAATTTTCCCTTATGGACCTGAATTATTATTTCGATCCTGTAAGTCTGGACAAACCGGATTTTGAGCTTTTATCATCCCAGGCTCTATTCGGTAGAAATATTCATATTCATACACCCGACACTCCGGTTAAAAACATTAATAACTATGATGTTGCAATTTTTGGGGTGTGCGAAGACCGAAATTCTCCTAATAAGGGTTGTTCTGAAGGCCCGGATAAAATAAGAACCTGGTTGTACCAGCTTTCAAAACCAAAGAAAAAATTCAAAATTATTGATCTGGGTAATATAAAAAAGGGGGGAAATGTTGAAGATACATATTTTGCACTACGGGATGTGGTTTCAGAACTTCTAAACCAAAATGTATTCCCGCTTGTAATTGGTGGAAGTCAGGATCTGACTTATGGCATTTATAATGTATATAAGAAAAACAATGCTTTTTTGAACCTTGTATCTATCGACTCCAGAATAGATTGGAAAGATGATCCCGAACTAATTAATTCACAGTATTATCTTAACAAAATTATTTCCGGAAAAGAAATACCTGTTCAATACTATAACATTGGACATCAGGACTATTTTATTGACAAAAAGTTATTAAAGGAACTCCGTCAAAAACATTTTGATTCATTCCGTGTCGGCGTGGTACGGTCAGATATAAAGGAAATGGAACCGTTGTTGAGAGATGCGCATGTTGTTAGTCTTGATATTAGTTCTGTAAGACAATCTGATTCACCGGGACATTTTAGCCCTTCACCAAATGGATTTTACGGTGAAGAGATCTGTCAGTTGGCTAAATATGCCGGACAAAGTGATAACTTGCAGGTATTTGGCATTTTTGAAACCAACCCTGTTCTTGATATAAACAATCAATCTACCAGGCTGGCAGCACAGATCATATGGTATCTGTTCGAAGGAATGTCACAAAAAATTGTTGAAAATCCGGCTAAGCAAAAAAGCCGGTTTACAAAGTATATTGTAAATTTAAGTGGTGTTGGAAAAGATATTGTTTTTTATAAAAGTAATCATACTGAAAAATGGTGGCTCAAGATGCCAGTATCAAACACTAATTCTGCAAAAGCTGAATTTATTGCCTGTACATATAATGATTATATGAAAGCAAGCAATCAGGAAATACCAGATCGTTGGTGGAAAGCCTTTCAGAAACAAGGATAATATCAATAATTGAATCATAATAACATAATTATTGTTCTTAATATAAATTGTTAATTTGATTGATAATAGTATTTTTACTAAACAAAGAGAAAGACTTCTTAACAATTAATTGCAAAAAGGGAAGAAAGTTTTGACAAAAAAAGTCAATATTATCACACTTTTATCATTTATCTCTCTGATTTGCCTGGGACAACAGGATCCGCAAATCAGCCAGATAATGTTTAACCAGATGTCTATCAACCCGGGATATGCAGGAAGCAATGATATGGTATGTTTTGCTGCTCTGAGCCGCCAATCCTGGGTAGGATTTGAGGGTGCTCCCAACACCACTATTTTTCATATAAATGCCCCTTTTAACTTTTTTGGGATCAACAGTGGAGCCGGATTATCAATTATGAACGACAATGCCGGGTTTAACGATAATATGAGCATTAATTTCTCTTATGCTTACAAAATCGATCTGGCATCCGGCAAGCTTGGTA
>JAUWPX010000076.1 GCA_030611395.1 Bacteroidota bacterium
ACAACCATATCAGCCGGGACAATGATATCTTCACCTGATAATTTTTCATAAAATTCAATACCCATTTCATATCCGGCACCATCTTCTGCTTTGCTTATCCCTGGCAAATCTCCCTGTTGATCGTACATCAGGAACATAACATCTTTTTTCGATGTAGATGCATAAAACTCTTCACATCCTTTTCCAAATGCACGCATATCAGCGTAAATCTGGAATAAGTTTGCATCAGGCAAGGCTGACCGTAGTTGATTTGAAAATTTCAACGCGGTAAGGCAGCAAACCCTTGAACAATATTCATGATAATCAGCATTTCTACTTCCAACACAATGGATAATGGCTATCTTTTTGGGCTCAGTTCCATCTTTCTTAACTACACTACCCTCCTTCAACATCTTTTCAAGCTCAAGAGAGGTTATTACATCAGGTAGTTTTTCATAATTATACGAACTGATCTTCCCGGGATCAAAAGGAGTTAAACCTGTTGCAACAATAATATTTCCAAACTTCACCTCATATTCTTTACCGCCGGATTTAATTGTTGATTCAAAATTCCCGACATAACCAAATACCTCATCAATTGTTGTGTTCAGGAAAACTTCCACTTCGGGATGATTATTCACTTTGTATATCAAAGGCTCAAGCACTTCAGCAGCACTGTTAAGGTATGGGAATGTAAGGTCAATATCAGCAATCTGGCCTCCAAGGCTTCCTGCTTTCTCAACCAGGTAAACTTTATTACCGGAATCAGCCAGTTCCATAGCTGCTGATAATCCTGTAATTCCTCCGCCGATTACCAGGGTTGCAGGATTAATATCCACTGACCTTTTATCAAGAGCTTCATTGTAACTCACTTTGTTCACCGCTGCTTTTATCAGGTCGAGTGCTTTTTCAGTAGCCTCTTCCCTATTGTCGTGTACCCATGATACCTGTTCCCTGATATTTGCCATCTCGAACATATACTGGTTTAAACCGGCATTTTCAACAGCTTTGCGGAAAGTTAGTTCATGAATCCGGGGTGAACAAGCCGATACAACGACCCTGTTCAATTTATGCTCTTTTATATCCTTAACGATCATATCCTGACCGGGATCAGAGCACATATACTTATAGTCTTTTGAGATAACAACATTTGGGAGCCTGGCAATCTTTGCTGCAACTGCCTCAACATCAACCATTTTAGCTATATTGGTACCACACCAGCAGACATATACACCTATTCTTTTTTCTTCCATTGTTTGCTGCTTTAAGATTTTATATTTTTAAACGTTAAGTCCTGTCTTTTTTAAGTTTGCGAAGTATATAGCAAACGAGCGATAAAGAAAATGCATCCATTTTCCAAATGGTACAATTAATATAGCCCATTGAGCAATAACAATTAAATGTACCATGTATAACCACAAATTATTACTGAGCAGGTCTGTGTCAATGAAAACACGAACCAAAAATGCAGTAAATGCCATCAGAAAAAGCCAGATAACAAATAACCAGTCACTTGGATGAGAATATTTATTTATTTCTTTATTCTTTCTGATACGTGAGAGTATAAAATCAAACGTAAAAACAAATATTACCCCGCCTGCAATGTATCCTAACCATATAATAAAAGTATTTTCGGTTGAAAACCAATTGAGAAAAACTGTAGTAAACAGCAATAATAAATAGCCAAATACTATTACTAAATGTTCCAACCATCGAAATGTGTTGTTTTCACATTTTAAGGAATTTTTTTGCGTAAACATATGTAATATAAAGTCCCACGTTCCCTTGATGTATGAGATAAGAGGCACTTTTGTTTTTTCTTTTAGTATTGTAAACCAAAACATACGGAAAATATTTGGAAGGATTATTAAAGAAAAAACAGAAAGAATTGCATATTTTTCAAAATGATGCCCAAAACTCATTATGGAGTCAACATTAAATTGTTTAGCAAAACCAACACCAAAAATTGAAACAGCTATTACAATAAAAGCGATGATTAATGCCGGTAAAGAAGTATATAAAAGACCCGAAAGACCTGTCCAGTCATAAACTGAGGTCAGATACCTACGGGCAGACATCATCATCTCACCCGGGTTTGCATCTCTCGGGCAGGTTTCCGAACATTCGCCGCAATAATAGCACAACCAGGGATCGACATTACTGATAAATTTATCTTTCAGACCCATTTGTATCTGGCGGATTACCTTCCGCGGGAACAGATTTCCATCTTCGGTAAGAGAGCAAACAGCTGTGCAGTTCCCGCAATGGAAACACTCGTTCCATTCACTTTTATTACCAAATTTTGAAAGTTTTTTATTCAGGTCCGGATTAACAACGGTACTCATAATTATTCCTCCGTACTTATAAGTTCATTAACTTTTGTTTCTATATCATTGTAAGAAAGATCGCTCAGACCTTTTTTTACTTTGCTGTTTATAACACTCTGGATTACCCGTGCTGCTGCAGCAGAACCCTGGGCAACCGAATCAGGGATATCTTTTGGTCCCTGGCACACACCGGCAACAAATATCCCTCCCCTTATAGTATTAACCGTTTGGTTTGTTGAATTTAATTCAGCGAACCATCCTGCATCATCAGTTAGAATATTGAGAGATTTTGCAAGTTTTTGTGAATCTTCACCGGGTTCCAGTCCAACTGAAAGCACAACCATATCAACTTCTTTTTCGATCAGTTTCATACCTTCAATATCTTCAGATCGCAGTACCAGATTACCATTTTTCTCCTCAACCTTAGCCGTACGTCCTCTGATAATATCTATTCCCTCTTTCTTAATCCTTTCATAGAACTCCTCGTATCCCTTTCCAAATGCCCTCATATCGATGTAATACTCACTGACTTCAGCATCAGGCAATTTCTCTTTAACAAGATGTGCCATTTTTAGAGAATACATACAACATACACGTGAGCAATGAGTATTATAGTTTTCATCCCGGCTGCCTACACAATGAATAAGAGCAATTCTTTCCGGACTATCGCTATTAGCTTCGAATATTCCATTTCCTTTTTTATCCTTGCTCCTGAATACAATGTTTCCACCGGTAGGACCCGCGGCATTAAGCAAGCGCTCAAACTCAAGAGAAGTAAGCACATTCGGGTACTTTCCATAACCAAACCTCTCAACTTTTTCAGCATCAAAGGTCTTGAATCCGGTTGCAACAACAATATTACCCCCTTTTATCTCAATGGTTTCATCTTTAGCATCAAGATCAATACAATCAACCGGACATACTTTTGCACAAACACCACATTTACCTTTTTGCACATATGTACAATTATCACCATCAAGGAGATATTTATTTGGAACTGCCTGTGGAAATGGAATATATATTGCTTTCCGCATAGCAGTTCCCGCATCAAATTCACTTGGAACTTTAACGGGGCATTTCTCTGTGCAATCGCCACAACCGATACAGGTAGCCAGGTCGACCCGTCTGGTTTTTTTAAATACTTTAACAGTATAATCACCCGCTTCACCGGACACATCAAGAACTTCGCTGTAAGTTAGCAACTCGATGTTTGGGTGTTGACCGATTTCCACCATTTTTGGTGTAAGAATACAAGCCGCACAATCAAGTGTTGGGAATGTTTTATCAAACATCGCCATGTGACCACCAATAGTTCCTGTCTTTTCAATCAGGGTTACATCTATGCCTGCATTTGCAATTTCAAGCGAAGCCTGAATACCTGCAATCCCCCCCCCAATAACCATGGTTGCTTTATTTACGGGATTCACAGGAGGATCTGAAGCAAGTTCAAAAGAGACATCCTTAACAGCGCAAAGAATTTTTGCTTTGAAGACAGATAACAGATCTCCATCGCTCAATATTGTGCCATTTGCTGACACCAGGGTAAGATCTTCAGGGTTTTTTCCTGCATCAGCTAAAGAAGCAGATACAAAGGATTTTATTTCCCCCGGACTTTCCCCTGCAATAATTATTTTTTCCACCCCGCACTCTTTAATCCTGGCTGAAAGACCTTTTTTGTCTTTCAGTGAAAGGTCTGTGGCAAACCAGACTTCTTTTACTTCAGGAAATTCACCGGTAAACTGTTCAAGTTTTTCAAAACCGGAATTTTTTCTTTCCTGAAAAATAACTGCCCTGGAATTTTGTTTTCCCATTATAAAAATTCAGTTAAGTATGATTAGGAGCATTTATGTTAATATAATCACAATAAAAGTAAATGATATTATATTTATTAGCAACATTTAGCACACAAATATGATGTATAACATATTCCGGTTATTTGCTATCACATGTTATTATATTGGTTTTCTTGCTTTTATGTCTTATTTTTATTCATTAAAAATAGAGCGGGCATTTTTATTTGTTTATTTTTTTTCGTTATTTTGTGAATATAGTAACATTAAATGTATTTAAGAAATAATATCACACGACTTTTACAATACCGTAGTTGCCTGACAAAATTCCAGGAACTGGGATTTGAAACTATCTATTCATATAATCTCGGAAAGCATATAGGTGTTAGTGCAGAGCAAATCAGGAAAGATTTTTCAAAATTCAATATACGAGGGAACAAAAAAGCGGGCTACAATATTGAAGAAATAATTACCGCTATAAATAAAATTTTTAAGAAAAACTCGCCTCAAAACGTATTACTTATAGGATATGGTAATTTAGGACAGTCTCTCATGAAATACAAAGGTTTCTCAGGGAACATGTTTCATATAAAAGCTGTTATTGATATTGATCCGTCAAAACATAAAAGAAAAACTTTGATACCTGTTCTTTCTCCCGAGAAAGCCCCGGAAATTATAAAAAAAAACGGAATTAAAATCGGTATTCTCGCGGTCCCTGATGTTGCCGCACAGGAAATGTGTAATCTGCTTATAAAAGCAGGGATCAAAGGGATACTGAATTTCAGCAGTCTTGTATTAAAAGCTCCTGAAGATATTCAAATCAACAATATCAATCTCGGAAATGAACTGGAGGCTATATTTTATCACATACAATTGAAGCAGAAAACTAACTGACCTATCAATCCTTCTCCTGAAGCCACCGGATCCACTGCTCCATTCCCTTTTCTGTTTTTGCTGAAAGCTCAAAAAATTTCAGATCGGGATTCACCTGACAGGCATACTCCCTGAATTTTTCAACATCAAAATCAACATACGGCAACAGATCTGTTTTGTTGATTACACAGATATCTGATGACTGAAACATATCGGGATACTTAATAGGTTTGTCCTCCCCTTCAGTAACGCTAACAATCACAACTCTCTTAGATTCACCAAGGTCAAACATAGCCGGGCAGACCAGGTTTCCCACGTTTTCTATCAGAAGAATGGAATTATCTTTTATCTCAAGCGACTTTGCCGCTTTGTTTATCATCCCGGCATCAAGATGGCAACCTGCTCCGGTATTAATCTGTATAACCGGGGCTCCGGCTTTTTCTATCCGGTTAGCATCAAGCATTGTTTGCTGATCACCCTCAATAATATTGAGAGTACATTTATCTTTCAATATTCTGATAGTTTTTTCAAGAAGACTGGTCTTGCCGGAGCCCGGGGAACTAACCAGATTAACAGCAAATATGTTTTTTGCTTCGAAATATCCCCTGTTTCTCTCAGCCAGCAGATCATTCTTCTGAAGAATATTCTGTTCAATAACAATTTCACGACTTTCGGAATGGTTATGATCATGATCATGGTCTCCATGAATATGGCTATGGGTTACTCCTCCATGAGAATGAGTATGTTCTTCTTTTTCACCGGGTTTTCTAAAAGTAACATTTTCATCCGGTTGTCCGCATCCGCAACTTTCACACATGTCTTTCACTTTTTAGAGTCAATACAAATTTGTCACAAACTTAATTATTATTGTTTAGTAAATTTTATTGAAACAATTTTCTTAGCAGATTTTGCTTATCATTTATTCGACTGTAATTGATTTCAGTTGTATCTCTTTACCCTGAAGAATTTCTTTACCAAACCCCGTACATTTTGGGCATGGAGAAAAATAATCATCCACAATATAGACATGCCCGCATTTCCTGCACTTAGCTTTAGCCTCTATTTTATTTATCTTCCATACTGCTTTTGAGCAAACGGAATTTTTCACTGCTTCTTCAAGAGCAAACTCCAGTGCATCAATTACTACTCCGGATAAGATTCCTACATCTATCTCAAATTTATCCACGTTATGCGCCTTTTCCTTCTCAGCATTGTCCTCTATCATTTCTACGATATTAACCGCTATCGATAATTCATGCATATCATTCTCTTTTCAGTAAATCACAATCATAAAAAATAAGTGTACAAAAATAATACTTTTCACTAATAACCAGAAAATAAAGGCAAAAGGCAAAAAGCAAAAGGCAAAAGTGAAGAAAAAGAAATGAGATAATGGGGAAATGAGGTGAACCAGTAACCAGCACCCAGCTTCGTCCGCCGTAGTTTTAACAAAGGCGGTAACCAGGTATTTGGTTTATTAATTTATTTTTCGTAAAATCAAATTTATTTTCTATAACTAAAATATGGAGGTAAAATGAAAAATTTAATAGCACTCAGAACAAAATGTCCCCATTGCAAGAAGTCTTTTATGGATCCATACGATCAGATTAATGGAAAACCCAGTATCAAGGTAGATATTGAAGCAAACGGTGAAAAAGGAAGGTTCAGATTATGTTCATATTATAGCTGTTTTGACCACAAAAGCAGTATTGAACTTACCAAAGGTGAGGTAATTAAGTTTTTTTGTCCGCACTGTAACAAGGAGCTTACAAGTTCCAACAAATGTGAAGAATGTGGTTCTCCTATGATCCCGTTTGCACTGGAAAAAGGAGGAAAAGTTCATATCTGTTCAAAGGTTGGATGCAACAAACACTTTATCTCCTTCCATGATGTTTCAGATGCATTGCGCAAAATGTATAA